>JBOFKE010000303.1:0-6715 GCA_051657185.1 Bacteroidales bacterium
ATTAACAAAGACGGAACTGTTACACGGGTTGATTACTCACCTTATTCGAGTGGTATTTTCGGTACAGCACCACGCGGAAAGCAAGGTGTCGTCAGTCTGAGCTTACAAAACAATGTCGAGATGAAAGTAGCCTCTAAAAAGGACTCTACCGGATTCAAGAAGATTAGTTTGATAGACAACTTTACGGTAAACGGAAGCTACAATATGGCAGCTGACTCGATGAGATTGAGTAATATCAATACATCGCTTCGTGTGAAGCTGACAAAAGACTTTACTTTAAATGTGAATGGTACTTTTGATCCATATATGTATGCATCTAACTCATCCGGGACTTCAGGTGTACGTGTAAATCAGCTACGTATCGCAAACGGTAAAGGTTTAGCTCGTTTATCAAGTGCCAGTACGACTTTCTCTTACACATTCTCGGACAAGATGTTCCAGAAAAAAGAGAAAACGACACCACCTCCGGGTACTGATGGTCAGACTGACGGAGACAAAACTCCTCCGGCCGATCCTCAGGAAGAAGCTAAGAAGAGTGCAGCTGCAAGCGATGGATATCAACCGTTCACAATGCCCTGGAGTTTATCACTGAACTACTCATTGGGTATCGGCTACGGCAAGTTCAATCCTCAGAAAATGGAGTATGATTACAAGCTTAATCAGAATCTCAGTGTTTCGGGGAATCTGAATCTGACTCAAAACTGGTCCATGAATATGTCAACCAGTTGGGATTTTGATCGTTCCAGACTTGCTTTCATGAATTTAGGTATCACGAGAAATCTACACTGTTGGTCAATGTCTGCCAATATTGTTCCGGTAGGAAACTTCAAATCCTACAACTTTTCTATTGCTGTAAATTCATCTTTACTAAAAGACTTGAAATGGGATAAACGTGGAAATTCAGGCGAAGCCATTCCATGGTACTAATAAAAAAAGAGAAGCGGCTATGAATCATAGCCGCTTCTCTTTTTTTATTAGTACCACAAAACTATGTGGAAATAGTTATTTAGTTCTTAGACGCACTCTTGATCGGGAATGCAAATAAATCATAGCTTAACACTAATGACCCTCTCATCTGGCGCATTTCGTATCCCAATGCATTTTGTCCTTTCTTGAAAATATCTACCGTACCCATCGATACACGTAATCCAATGTTCAGATTATGAAAAATACGTCTCTCATAACCTATAACGACCCCCAGATCCCAGTTAGTCATAATTGATGTAAATGGCTGCACAAGCGGCTCATTTAATGGATTGATCTGATCTGCTGTCGGATTACTTGGCACATCCGACAAATATCCTTTTTGAGCTATATTATCAAATTTCGCATTAATTACCCATGCTGCATATAATCCGCAAATCACCTTATCACGACCTTCGTTCCAAGACCATTTGGCATAAACAGGTACTTCAAGAAAAGTAAAATCCATATCCATATCAGCAATCCCGGTAAACCAAACATCCTGAGATGAACCATCCGCATCTTTGATTTGAAATAACTGATCTTTTACTTTCGCTCCAGCCTTAATTCCTACTTGTTTGTAACAAACCTCAGTTACAACACCCCAGGAAGGCGTAATATCATAACCAATCTTCAGTCCTAAGGAAGGGCTCAGTTTCGGCGCAACATTCGAACCAATTTCTTCGATCGTACCAAATGTTGTCGGGATAGCTCCACCGATATCCACACCGACAAGCGGAGCCAGATAAATATTCGGAGTAAATGGAGCCCCTACTTGTTTAATTTTGGCAGATAGCGGAGTAACCGCTATCCATGCCATTAATAAATATAGTATCTTTTTCATTTTTAATCCATTTAGTTTGATTACTCGACTTAGCGTTGTTTCGACACAATGTAAGGTCCTACAGGTGTTTGAGGATAAACAAGTCGTACATTGTCGACAAGCAGACGGCTGTCTCTTGCCCCGATAAACTGATCACCTTTTGCACTCGATGCCATAGATAAAGAGAAGTGTGTCGGTTTATTGATACTTGTATAACGAACTGATATTTCTTTATCCTCAATCCATCCGTTTGTATCTGTAAAAATAAACTGCCCGCTACCTAAAACTTCAACATTTGGTGTAGGCACCCCATGATATTCAAATGGCTCATTAGCCGGACCAATCCAACGCAAAACTTCTACTATTACCGACGCTGAATCAACCTGTCCGGGAATCGTAATAAACTGATTGTTTTTTGATTGCTCCAATGTAGCACCGCGTTTATAGTTCAAATCAATCATAACCTTACTTGGACTTTGTGTAAACGGAGAACCGAACCAAGTCATTAAACGCGGATTGTCCTTATTGGCAATATCAAATTTAAATGTACCTAAGAATAAAGATCCGGCTGCTATTTCTTTGGCAAATAAGTTATCGACCTTCGAAGTAGTCATCTGCACTGAATATTTTCCCTGAACAGCATCCTCTGATCGGCGCATCCCTTTTACGAATGTATTATTTGATGAAGCCCATGAGTTAGCACCGGCATAGATTTCGGTTTCACTCACCCAACGATCGAAATTTGAGTTATCCAACTGAGGAGTATAAATCAATTTTATAACCCAGGTTACAGAATTTGCACCATCTTCCGATGTAACCGTTACCTGATTCGTTGAGTTCAGATTCTGGAATGTCATCGGTGAATTATTCGGAACATCTGTAATAGCTCCTTTAGAAACCTCAAATACAGGACGAATAACCAATGGGAAGTTATCAACACCACTTGCTACCTGGAAGTAAACAATATGATTTTGCGTATCCATGAAATACTCCTGAGAAATAATAACATTTGTCGGATCTTCCGAGAAAGTTATCCCGTTAAGATTGGCTTCTGTATTGGCATTCCCACTAGCTTTAACACTCATAGTCCACTTAACGACAGTACCATCTTCAGCAACAACATTAAAAGGAATAACTGAGTTGGCATCTGTAAATGTCAACCATTCGTATGGCGAGATCAATTCTCCACTTTCTATTGGCTCAATATAACTATATGGAGATGTTGTCATAGTCCCTCTTACTTTTAAAGGGAAATCCCAACCACCTTCATCAACAATCAGCACTACCGCTTTAGTCGTCTGATCAATATAAACCATATTACTCAACACCATTTTATTGGTTTTAGACTCATATTGGCTTATTTTGTAAGACACAACCTCAGCACGATCGCTCTTATGCGCATTTTTACTTTTTGGTATAATCAACCAGTTAGAGACCGTTCCGTCTTCAGCTTCCACTTTAATTGAAGCTACTGCATCAGCATTTGCAAATTCAAGTTTTGACGGCTGATCAATAACTTTTGCTCCTGTCGAAACAGTCAGACCGGTCAGATTTACAGTCAGCTTAGACGTAAACAATCCGCTTACTGTCATCACTACTTTTTTCTCCTGTGGATAAATTGTGAATCCCTCAACAGAAATACCCAAAGGAAAAGTTCCTGATTTAGTCCCTTCTATTGATGTGATATCAGCCTGTGAGTTTAATCCTTTTTCTGCTCTGACACTCCATTTTCGCATCGTATTGTTCATACGATCAATCGTATAAAACACTTTTGTACTCTCTGCCGATTCGAACGTCAGATTTTTTGATTCAGGTATACCTACAAGCTCACAATGCTGAGGTAAAACCATATTATTAAAATTAAACGTCACAGGATAAATCGTTGCATTATCCAACGTATCACGTACATACAAATCTATTTCACCCGTACGCACATTCCATGTACGCTCAAGTAAAATACGATGAGTACTTTCTGTGTTCACGACTTCAGGAGATAACTGATCGAAGTCAACACCGTTCAATTCCGGTCTTGAAGCATCTTCAGGCAAATCCTTACACTGAATAACAGATACGGTCCAGTTGCGTGTATTTCCACTTGCTGAAGTTACTTTTAAAGTTTTGATATCTTCAACAGATTTAAATACCATTGGTTTCCCATTCTCATAACCTGTCATAATCGCATCATCGGAAATAATTACATCCGGAGTTATCGTTAACGGGAAGGTTAATGATGCACCCAGAATATCAATTTTACCTTCAGTTGCTTTAATTTCAGGATTCAGACTAATGATGTTTGATTCCGGGCTAAAGCTTTTTATCTCAAACTTCTCGATATAATTACCTTCAGGTAAAGCATTCTCTACCAATTCAAGGTACCAGGCTACTGCCAACCCGCTCTCAGCTACAACAAAGAACTTCTTACGCTCCGTGATCGTTTCAAAAGTTACAGGATCTTTAAAGTCCAAACCTATTGTCTGACCGTTAGATGTCTCCATCTTCAGGTTCATTGTCAATGGAAACTGATATTTACCATACAAAACAGGTATAGACACAATGTGTTTTTCGTCATTAATTTCAGGTGTGCCTAACAAAATCGAAGTCGGTGTATGCGTTAAAACCGTAACGCTTCTCACCGATGCATCGTCTTTTAGTTTTGCTAAATCTGTACAACCCTGCATCAATGCAGCGAAGAACAATAGCGCAAAACAGGCAAATTTCATAGACATGAATCTTTTCATTTTCATTGTTTTCGTGTTTACAAATATCTATCTGGAGACTTTTGATTCAGAATCCCCCTTAATAAATCGCGGCAAAGATAGAGAATTTAACGTATTTAATATCTAACATATTATAAATATGTGTTTTAATCTGTTGGAGCATCAAAACTATCTTCTGGCCATCATGCATAAATAAGATGCAAATTTGACTCAAAACAAAGGACGAATAATTCTGCCTTATTAAAAAGATAAAAATCATTCGTCCTTGCTATTTGTTTTAATTTATTCCTTTAGAATGCTTCTGTAATATTCATATAAAGCAATGTTTGTTTATCAACAGGACTATATCCTACATCAAAACGAAGGTTCATACGAGGTTGCAACTCGATTCGAAGACCTGCACCGATATTCGGTAATACTCCTTCGATACGTATCGGATTAGGCCCTAAGAAGCCCACACCTGCCCATGTAGCAAAACCAACACGGTTTAAAGCTTTTTTCCAGAAGTTGGATTGATCCGTATTGATCATCTGACGGTATTCGACCAAAGCCGTATGAGTAGATTTGTCTCTGTACTGACCTAAGTAAAGCCCTCGCAAATCAAATGGCGAACCCACCATCGGCATACGTGTAAACGGAACATCACCGATCGCATTTTTTGTATTAAACGTCCAGGCAAAAACCTTACGCATCCCGACTTGTTTATATTGGCGATAATCTAAGGAAGCAAGTCCGTAGTTGAACGTACTCCCAAGGAACTTCGGCGCATAACTCAGTTTCATATCCAGATACCATCCTTTATACGGATTGGCCGGGACATCACGAGTATCGTAAGATAAGGTAAAACCCAGGTTCACACTCTTCGTATGCAGACCTAACGAATCTCCACCTTGCTTTAAATAGTATGGATCACTGATCACACCACCAGCCGGCTTAGATATGTCATCTGATACATAGTCAAGCATCGGACCGATAAAGTAATGTGAATCTTTTACCCGAAACTGGAAGATAGGATTAACCTGTATCATACTCATATAATACTCGGTTGATTCCGGACCGCGCTTAATACGACTATTTTGAGAATAGCCTACGCCATAATAGTTATCACCTGTATTCTTTACAATAAACTTCCCTGTTACCCGGAATTTATCATTCTTAAAATACAACTGAGGATAAAGAGTTGCATTGATTCCTACTCCTTGTCCAAAGGTCACGCCAAACGTTACCGGCAATACTGATCTTAAAAGAGTTGTATCCGACGGAGAAGTACTGAATGTGGTTAAAAAACTTCCTCCGATAACAAAACCAAAATCGGGCGTATAGCCCGGACCTCCTAAAATACTGAATTTAAAATTGCGTTTATCACGTTTTTCTTTACGTAACTCCCGCTTAGATTTCTGCTCTGTGGTCGTATCATTAAGTAATTCATGTGCTAAGTTCTCTGATCTTACAATCTGTGGCGCAATGATCAGCAGAGCTAGTATTACAAAGATGAATCTTTTAAATGAGTTGATCATATATACTAGTTAAACGTTGAATATTAAATACAAAGATGTATTTATAAAAAGTTGTCGCAAAGATAGAGGATTATTTGAATCACCCACAAGAAAACCCTGAAATCTTTCAAAGTTTTCTTAGCCCAAGGTTTTTTCTTCCCTTAAAACTATATTTTAATTTTGATTTATTAATAATACATTATATCTTGCGCCCAATAAGGAATCTGCGGATTATATATATCTCCTTAAAATCGGTTGGAATGGAACATTCACGTTCCCTAAATATGACTTCAGAGGCAAATTATAAATAATAAGCCTTAAAGTTCTAATACAACATAAATAAACACGCCTTCTTTTTATTACATATATTTCACTACATTTGCATCTATAATAGCAATTTTATTTTTTAAATCTCAAAACAGGTATTCTTATCACATGAAACATTTAAAAATATTTCTTCTTCTGTTTTCTATATTTTCTTTGATGACAGCTTCGCCTAACGAAAAGGTAAAAGAGCCTTTCGCAGTAAACTCAATAGCAGATATCGGTCAGTATTACAACCAATATATAAAAGCTATGCGAAATCGTCATGCCGACGAAATCGGAAACAAAGAAGGCCGGATCTATATCATCCTTACTCTTCTCCCTGACGGCAATACACGCAATGCAAGCATTGAAAGCAGCACCAATCCTGAGCTAAACGAACTTGCACTTAA
>JBOFKE010000304.1:0-9512 GCA_051657185.1 Bacteroidales bacterium
GAAAATAGTTGGCACCTGTATTTGCCCATGCAGAGTGGTATAATGTACCTTTATCTCCGTCAAAGGATTTTTCAATACCCGAACCCTGCTGGAAAGATGATGCCATTCCTCGTAGAATCTGAACTTTCAGATCTCCCGGTATGGATGATACATCTCCACTCTCATATTTCCCCTGAGCTTTTTGCTGTACCAGGGCTATTGCTTCGGCTTTTCCGCCCGGATGCTTAAATTTAACGGATGCACTACGCAGTTCATCTCCGCCATGTTTTTCTACCAGGAATTTATGTATAAATGATTCCAGTTCCTGATTTTTCGTTGTCTGTTTGATTTCTTTAATCCACTCCTGATCTATCTGAACATCATAGTCGCAGTTACTCAGGATTGTCATAGTTAAGGTATCTGATTTATACTCGAGATTATACACATTCTCTGACAACACAATTGCAGGATCAATCCCTAACTGATTAACAGTTACAATTTCTTCCAATCCTTTTCCGTATAATTTAATTTCGGTCGAACGTGTGTCTTTATTTTCATTGATAAGCACATTTACGTCAAGTGTAAAGCCTTTATCATTGGCTTTTAATACAGTCTGACACCAAGCGGAGCCATCTCCTGATAACTGAAACTTCAGATCTTCGATATTCGTATCTACCTGAAGAGCAGATTTTCCGCCTGTCTGCTTGACATTAATGACTTTTGCAGCAACTTGCAGTACAGGAGACTCAATCTTTTCATCGGAGCAACCGATCCCTACAAATGTAAAAAGAACCAGAAGCAATAAAAGAAATTGTTTATTCATACTTGATTATTTATGATATTAGAAAATTGGCATCAAAAAACAAAAGGATTCTCTTAAAAGAAAGAGAACCCTTTTTATTTTCAACAACCCTTAAAATCAATCTTTTTCCGGATCTCTGATTTCAACTACCACGCTAAAACCTTTAAATTCAGATAAGGCAAAAAACTTCGTATTACCTTTAATTTTTGTCGGCACAAAGCGTAAATACTGGTATTCATCATCAAACATTAATACCGGACTTTTAAATACTGCAGAAGCACCTTCAGGCATACCTTTCGATACTGTTGCTATTTTCACCCAATTCGTTTTATCATTACTTCCGTAAAAATCAACAGCTAAAGGCATATTGTTACCATTGGATCTGTTGGCTGTTTCATATTGGAAAGCAGATAGAGGTTTTCCTAAGTCAATCTCTAAATGGTGAACATCGGCAACACTCACACTCCATGCTGAGTGAAAGAATGTAGCTGTATTACCATCAAAAAGATTGGCAAGCGGACCTTCATTCGGCTCTTGCGCATTCGTTGATACATTTGCTGTACTCAGAGCCAATTGGGTTGTATGATATAATGTATCTACCGGAGCATATAAAGCTTCTTCTGCTACACTATGTAACTGATTTGTTCCGCCTGTCATACTGTAAGACTGAACTTCAAAATCAATCGTTCCATATTTTTGCAACAGTCCTTTTACCAGTAATGAATCTGCATATTTGCTGACGTGTCGGCGAACCTTTTCATTCGTTTTCGGATCTTTATAACGAACCTCTACGTAAAACAGATTTGAATCGGCCGGCATATCCCATCTCAATTCGATATTACCGGAACCCGGAGTCGATCGCACATTGGATATATCACTTGGTATTTCGACTGTTACTTTATCCTCGCTACAACTCGAAAAAGCAAGAAGCCCTGCAGCTAAGAATCCTAATAATTTATATTTCGTTTTCATTGTTCATTCATTAATAAATTAATAACCAGGGTTCTGTATCAATTTCGTATTCAGGTATGTTTCTTTTTGCGGAATCGGCAACAAATAATGAGTCGGAGATTCAAAACGACGAGGATATACGACCTCTGTCACTCTGAAAAACTCAGCATCACTAGCACCACTAACATTCATTCCTTTAGCCTTAACATTCAGATATTTCTCTGCTAACATCCAACGACGTAAATCCCAGAAACGATGATTTTCCAAATATAATTCAATCGAACGCTCCTGACGAACAATATCACGCATGCGATTCTGATCTAATGTCAAACCTGTTTTAGCCCATGCTTCATCTACTGTCGGAATACCTGCTCTGACACGAACTTTATCTAAATAAATTTTTGCTTCGTCCAAACGATTCAATTCAACCAAAGCCTCTGCATAGTTCAGATACAGTTCAGCTAAACGAACAACTGGCCAGGCATATTTATTTGGCGATGACAGAGACGTTTGTGCATACTGTGGAGAAACACCTTTTTTATTCAGATAACCTGTAGGAGAATAGTTGTTGGTGCGCCCTTTCATACCTCCATTATCGTTCTTACGGAATTGCACTTTTAATAAACCATTCGGAAGATCCTTTTTCTCATACTTCATCATTTCATAATTGCTATTATGAAAACATACCCATGCATTGAAACGTGGCTCTCTCTGCATATTCAGATTCATAGTCACACCCATCCCATTGGATTGATTACCGATCTCATAACGTTTTGCATAATCCCAGTCCGGATCGACACTAATTGGTAATCCATTCTCTGTATAGAATGTTTCAAGCATTTCCAAAGTTAACCCAACACCATTATACGAGTAACCTTCCTGAAATGGTGTCGATTTATTCTGAACACCGTAATTACCTTCAGTACGGGTATCCGCCCAGATACATTCACGATTGGTCATATCAATAAATGTATAACGCACATTACGCTCAAACTCATTGGTCGGCTGAGGCTTTTGTGTTGTCGGTGCTTCTGCATAATATAACTCATAACCTGCTTCTTCAGCTGCATCAATCGCAGCCTTCGTAGCATCTGCAGATTTTTGCCATTTGGTCGCATCATACGTTAACTGCATCAAAGGACGACCATCAACCGGACTTACGAAATTACTATAGAATTTGGAATTTCCGTTAAAAAGAGGAGATGCCTGGAATAAGAACATACGTGATTTAAGAGACATCGCTGCCAAACGCGTTGCTCTACCGTAAGAAGTAGAAATCTGAGAATCAGGTAAACCTGCAGCAGCCTCATCAAACATATTTGCAATCCAGTTTACACACTCATCATACGGTAAACGTTCCGGATAATCTTTAGCTGAAGTATTGATATCATAGACTTTATCAATAATCATAATCGGTCCGTAACAACGTAGCAATAGAAAGTGATAATATGCAATCAGAAATTTTGCTTCAGCTTTATAAATTACTTTATTTTCAGGAGCCATATTCGGAACCTGATCGATATTATCAATCAGAATCCACGACTGACGAATACCTGCCCAGAGTGTATTCCAATAAGAGATGCCCGCATCCACTGAAGTGTAGTTCCCTTTTGGGAATTGCGCAAACGCTTCATGTTCAAATGAAGTTATAACTTCATCAGCTGTCATTAAGTCTAATGAACCTTGTGCAAACCGGGGATCCGGTAGAAATGAATAACAGGAATATAAATATTTTTCTGCCGCACGTGCGTCTACAAAAGCATCGGCTTCTGTCGGTCTTTCATCCGGCACAATATCCAAATAGTTGCACGACGTAGTCGCTAATCCTAATAGAAGCGCTACTGATATAACGATTTTTTTCATTGTAGTCATTAATTAATTGTCATCTGGAAACCAAAAGTAACATCTCGCTGAGTCGGATATTTCATCCCTGCTCCACCTCCCATTTCAGGGTCCCAAAGTTTGAATTTCGAGAAGGTCAGTAAGTTAGCTCCTGTTACGAAGAAGCGCATTTTACGGTAAGTATAACCGATCTCTACATTTTTTAATTTCAGGAAGGATCCGTTACGCAACCAATGGGTTGAGCCTGTTGTATTATTAGTAATATCCATTTTACTTAAACGCGGATAAGCAGCATTCACATTCGGATTCGATTCTGACCAGTAGTCTGCTGCTACGAAATCCAGAATATTACGTGTGCTTGATGAGCCGAAAGGATGGAAACCGGACATCATTAACGATGTTCTAGCTACCCCCTGGAAGAAAATACCTAAATCCAAATTTTTCCAGCGAATGTTTGGTCCGAAACCATATACAATTTCAGGTACTGTCGAATTCCCGATATAACGTTTATCATTATTATCAATGCGTCCATCTGTATTCCCATAAATATCCGGCTGATCAATGTATTTAATATCACCTCCCATTATAGTTCCTCCAATCACCTGAACCGGAGAATTAGCTACCTCTGCATCATCAATAAACAGACGATCTGCTATAAATCCTGAAAGACGATTTATCGGCTGTCCGACACGAGATAAGTGCGGATATAACTGGAATGCAGGTTCATCGTATTCCAGAATTTTATTTTTGGCTAACGTGAAAGTTCCTTTCATTTGAATCGTCCAGTCTTTTCCAATATTTTTAAAATAATCCAAAGACATATCCGTACCCCACGCTTTTACTTTACCAAAGTTACCATATACGTCTGTTGCTGCTGTACCCATAAATGTTGGTACGGTACCACGCTTCATAAAAATATTTTTACGAATCTCCTGGAATCCGTCAACAGATAAGCGGAACGAGCGGAATAAATTCATTTCCACACCGACATTCAGCTTTTCCCCAACTTCCCAGGTAATATTCTTATTCTCAAATCGCAAATAAGCGGGTCCGCTTACACTGTAGTTTTGATCTATACCGGTCGTATAACCATTTTTACCCAAATCGATATCTGACATATAAATAAATCGCTGATCATCAATCTGGTCATTACCAACCAAGCCATAAGATCCACGGATTTTCATAAAATCAATTACATTCTCCAATGGCTTCCAGAATTTCTCTTCACTGATATTGTAACCAACCGCTACGGACGGAAAGAATCCCCAACGATTCCCTTCGGCAAAGTTCTCAGAACCATTGTAACCGAAGTTTCCTTCCAATACATATTTTCCTTTATACGAATAACCGATACGTCCTGCAATACCTTGTTTCCGTCTGGCTAATGACTGCATCAAACCATCAGGATTATTATAGTCAACCTGATCCTGGTTATAAACAAATAAAGCATTGACATCATGATCGCCAAACTGACGGGAGTAATCCAGCGTACCCTGAATATATAAACGTCTGTCACCTCCATTGCTACCACTTGTACCGAGTGTAACTCCTACCTCGTCCCCTACTCGTTGTGTCGAATAATCAACAAAATTACCATTTTCGTCACTTACACGATCTTTAATTTCATATTGATTATAACCGGCATTACGACTTACGTTTGTATTTGACCAGTTTTTAAAAGAGACAAGAGCATTAAATTTTAAACCCTTCGTAATAAAATCGAGCTTTTGCTGGAAGTCCAGATTTGCCAGAACCGTACTCTGGAAGTTATCTTTATATCCTTTTACCATCTCCGCCATCGGATTACGGTATCCTGAATTATAGCGTCCCCCATTTTTACCTCCCCACATAATATGAGGAATATTTTCATCCTGCGGAAAAGTAATTGGGAAATCAACCGGATTGGCTTCCATCACCATCCCAAAAATAGCATCTGAATCTGCATTCGGCCCCTTATAGTCACGGAACGAAGTATTTAAACGTAATGATATTTTAGAGGTCTGACTTAAATTGATATTTAAGTTATTCTGGAAGTTATATTTCATCACGTCAATGTTATTGTTGTAAGAGAAAAACTCTTTACTACGTGATTTCAACATACCCGACTCATGGACTACATTCACATTCATGAAATAGTCAACGCGCTTACTACCTCCTGTAATATTAAAGTTGAAGTTCTGAGCCCAGGCCGTATTGTTAAACATTTCGTCATACCAGTTCACATCCGGATAAAGGTATGGATTTGCTCCGGGAATTGTATTGTTAATTTTATCCTGATCATACAAAACCTCACCGGTACTTCTGCCTGTCACAGCCTCATTATACATACGCATGTATGTTGATCCATCCACTGTTTTCGGCACTTTAGTCGGTTGAGACATACGACCTTCTAAACGGAAATTGATACGGGGTTTATCCATATCCTTACCCGATTTAGTGGTTACGATCATTACTCCATTCGCACCGCGCGTTCCATAAAGAGCTGTTGCTGTTGCATCTTTCAGAATAGAGAAGCTTTCAATTACCTCAGGAGAAAGTGAATTTAAATCGCCTGTACTAACCTGCACTCCATCAATTACGATCAGTGGCTCCGTAGCGCCGTTAAATGTAGAGATACCACGGATGTAGAAGTTCGCCCCATCGGCACCCGGTTCTCCTGTACGCTGGTAAGCAATTACCCCGGCCATCCGTCCGGCAAAAGAGGTTGATAAACTCGATGAAGGAACTTTCAGGTCCTGAGGTTTTACTGTTTGGATAGATCCTACTAAACTTGCCTTTTTCTGACCCGAACCGAAAGCAGTAATAACTACCTCGTCCAGATTTTCACTGTCTTCTTTAAGCACTACGTTTACAACACTTCCGGTCACTTTAACCTCTTGTGTTGAATAACCGATGTAAGACACAATGAGCATATCTCCTTTTTTTGCCTTAATCGAGTACTTACCGTCAAAGTCTGTAGTTGCGCCGATTGTCGTCCCTTTTACCTGAATATTAACTCCGATTAATGGTTCGCCTGCTTCATCAATTACAGTACCTTTTACTTCTTGATTCTGTGTAACAGAGGCAATAACAGATAAATTCTCTGCTGTTGACATGTTAGCCGGATTTGCTAACAAAGAATGACCAGGATATGCGCTTAAGACCCCGGAGAGAAGTAAGAGCATGTTTCTAGATTCTTTTTTCATGCATGATTAGAGTTTAGTTTATGAAATAATTAGATTAATAAGAATATTTATTATATATCTTAGTCTTAAAAAAATATTAATCCTGAAAGCTTTTCTGCTCCGGGTTAAGTTTACAATATTACACGCTATTTTATGTAATTAGGTTATCAAATGGTTTTTTCAAGAAATATCTCAGATGTTTCTTTTTATATCATCAGCACGTTTCGATGGCAAATATATAAACTTAATTTAATACACAAATTAAATTAGTAATTATTTTTTCACAATTAACACATTCAAAATAATCAATCAAGACATATTTTAATACTATCAATCTACCAAAATCAGATCATATCGAAAATTATATAAAACTATCTCGCAATTAATCCATCCGGTAAATGTGAATTTTAATCAATACAAATGACCAAATTATTCGCTTATGCTATTTTACATTTTTAATTTTTCAAACAATAAACTCTCTATATAATAAAAAGAAAGTGCCAGACCCGAAAGCCTGACACTTTTACTTTATTTTAATATTCATGCATTCTATCCGTCAGCGAATCGAACGCAAAAATTACAATCACACGTCTATTTAACGATAATCAAATTAACATCTGAATCATTAATCTTTACATCTTCGTTTAAAGAATAAGGCTCAGAGTTCTTTTCTATTTTTACATGGATCGCACGTTCCAGTAAAAAAGGTTTTTTATTCCAGTGAAAAGCCGGATAATCATTGTTGCGTACAATTTTATTTTTACGGAAAGTAAGTCCATTGATCGATTTGGCATACAATAATGGTTCATCAAACGTTTCGAATGTATTGTTTTCAATCAGGATACCTGTTTTACTGCCTCCATGGAAATACTTCTTCTGATCTTTCAGGTTTGGTATCTCCGGATAAATCGAAATAACGGCATTCGTAAACTGGAACATGTTTGTCAAAGCATTCTTGAAATAGTTGTCACGAATAATCACCTCACGGCAAGCTCCGGTTTCATACCATCCGTTACAATCGCCACAAAGCAGGATAGCCGTTCCGGAAGTATGATCAAAATAATTACGTTCTACAATCGTCTTTTTAGGAGTACTAAATAAAGTACCTCGCGCACGATTATTGCGTATCACATTATCTGCAAAATAAACCTCCGGTGTCCAGGTAAGATTCTCAATTCCTACAGGCTGATCTTTCGTCACCGTAAAACTCAGCGGTTTATCAAATTCTATACGAAAAACCTTTGCTCCATGAACAGTCGGCTTGTCAACCGGGGTTATTGACTTCACTTTGTTAGTGCCATCAAACAGCTCCATTGTTTTCGAAGAAACAAACTGCACCTCATCATTCGGACGCCCCCATTCGAATCCCCATGCTTGCGGATGCATATAAGCAGCTTCTACTGTAGTCGGATTGATTTGATTTTTAATATTCAGATAAGTACCATGTACATTAATCGCATCATCCATCATTCCTTCATAAAGCCCGTTTACACTTTTAATAAAGCCTTTACATGCAGAAAAGTGTGTCGCATCAGCCTGAGTCGTAAAGTATCGCGGATCGTTGTCACCACGTAAACAAACGCTGAACTTGTCTAATGTCAGATTCTCTGACATCTGAGCCAGCAAGCCCATTCCTTCGGCATAATGCATCCGGATGTTCTCGAGTTTCACATTTTTAGAATGAGTAACAAACACACCCGGAGTCGGGCGACCGTATCCGCGCATCGCAACTACCGTACCGGGAATCAGCTTTTCATTCTTCCAGCTTTTCGAACGAATCTTGCGGGGAGAAATCTCTTCCACATTCTTAGTACCTAATCCAATATCACTTGTATTATAGACTAAACGCTTCGTTTTCTCTTCGAATGCAATACCCCATGACGGAGTATGTCTCCATCCTTCGCCCGAAACGACCAGATTTTTATTCGCATCAATCTGATAGTTTACCCAAGGTGCGATTTCATAAACAACCTCGCCTGTCTCAGGATTATTTGATATAATCTGAACCTGTGCAATATGCGGATTCGGAAAATCGACGCTAAAATTCCGCAGTACAACAGAAGTATCTCCAATTACTGATAACGGCAGCATCCTTCCGTGAAATAAAAAATCTGCACCATTTCCGTCCAGCGTAACATTATTGAATTGCTCCAGAGCAATCCCCACAGATTTGGGATTATCCTGATCATGATTCGAGATATAATACTCTTTCTGAAAAGAACCCTCGGGATGGAAATTATAAGCGCCTTTTTCAAAGTATAACTCTACTTTATCTCCTTTTCTCACCTCCTGCTTAATATCATTCAACGCTTTAACCACAAGCGGAGATATATTTTCAGTCGTATTAGGCTTGATTCCAAAATCACGCATCTGAAATTTATGAGTCCTGGCAGACAGAACAGAGGCAAATAAGAGTACAGGTATAACGATATGTGTTCTCATTAAATTACTGTTATTTTCAAAAAAAAAGAGACTGTCCGACGCATCGTAAACGCATGAACAGTCTCCTTTTCTTATATTTTATACTATTGGTGGAATTCTAATTTTTGAAGTTTGTTCCATGCACCACGTGTAAAATCAGGAATTTCAACAGGAGCTGAATTGTTATCCAAAGAAATTTCTGTCAGCGGAGCTAAACAACACCATTCTGCAAGGTCATAAACATCCATATCTAAAGGAAGACCATTTTGCAAACAGTAGATCAAACGGTAATCCATGATAAAGTCCATACCACCGTGACCACCTACACGTTTCGCTTTCTCTTCGATATCTTT
>JBOFKE010000305.1:0-3907 GCA_051657185.1 Bacteroidales bacterium
ATCTCAGCTTATTACTACTTATAATTGCTCTTTAATAAATTTATTCATTTCAGCTTCATTCTCTTCAATTGAGTTCAAAAGTTTGAATTGAGCTACTGTTCTTACATGATTGTGCTCAGGATATTTAATTTTATAGTAAGTATCCCCGTTAAGATAATCAGTCAGGAAACGAACTGTTTGCATATAAGTCAGCAATTTAGCTCCATAAGGCAACATCTCGATTTCGATCGGCAATAAGAATGAACGAGCTCCTTCAATATATCCTTTTGCAAAAGAGCGGAAAATATCCATATCCACACTTACATTTTCTAAATTCTGGTCATCCTCAGCACCGGTATTACCTGCTGTACGGATAAAGTCACCGAAGTCTGAAGTTACAAAGCCCGGCATAACAGTATCTAAATCGATTACACAAAGAACATCTCCATTTTCATCAAACAGCATGTTATTTACTTTCGTGTCACAATGCGTAATACGTTTTGGAAGAATACCTTCACGATAAAGAGATTCTGCTTTGCACATTTCATCAGCACGTTTCTCAATCTCGTCAACCAACCATTGAACTGAATCTAAACGTTCAGCCTTATTTTCCTTCACTGCAACTCTGAAATCTTTCAAACGAGACTCCATATTATGAAAGTTAGGGATTGTTTCGCCCAATGCTCCTGCAGGAATATCTACAAGCATCGACTGGAACTTTCCAAATGCTTTACCTGTCAGATAAGAAGACTCGGGATTAATCGTTTCCAAAGTACGGGAACGAGGAATCATAACAGTTACGCGCCAGTAGTTAGTACCATCGAAATAGTATAATTTACCATCTTTTGCAGGAACAATCTGAAGGGATTTACGTTCGATATCCGTTTCGCCAGCTTCAGTAAGTTTACGTGTGATTTGCTCAGTTACGACTTTTATATTATTCTGTAATAGTTCTACATCTTTAAAGATCGCATGGTTTACGCGTTGTAATACGTAATCAGGTGTTTCTTCTGATTCAGTTTTCACCAAATAGGTGTCATTGATCAGACCACTCCCTAAAGGATTGATAGACTCGATATTCCCCTCAATATTAAATTTTAAAGCTATCTCTAATAATGGATTCATGACTGGTTTTTTTTAAGTGTTTTAGATATACTGATTTTATTAATAAATTCAATTCATAAAAAATAGCAACAGGTAGATATACAAACCTTACCTCCAGTGTTAATCTATTCTTTTTATGTTTTTCTCCGACCCCAAAATTAAACTGTTTTTTGTGATAATAAAATATTCGAAACATTTTATTTAAAGAATTCATCTTAGAATCAGGTCTGTCCTTTACTGTCAACAGCCCTGCCAGTACGAATTTATTGGACTAAAATACGAGAAAAAGAACCCTGATCCAGGAATTACATGTAATCAGAAAAACGGCATCACAGCCATCCGCTATATACAATAAATGTCAATGAGCACGAATCATCAATTCATATTTCATTCGACAAAAAGCTCTCAAAACAAACATTTATATAGCAAATAAAAAGCAACAAAGATAAATTATAAGAAAAACAAGCAGGAGTAAATGAAATCAAAAGAAAAGAGCTTACAAGCTCGAAAAAAAGGAAAAATACACATAAAAAACAAAGATTATAGAATTTA
The DNA here is from genome assembly GCA_051657185.1 of Bacteroidales bacterium. Taxonomy (GTDB): domain Bacteria; phylum Bacteroidota; class Bacteroidia; order Bacteroidales; family UBA7332; genus UBA7332. Next base: position 1,636 of record JBOFKE010000305.1, read on the forward strand.
AAATAATAAAAAATAGAGGTTATCGAAGTTGATTCGGGTAATATAAAAATTATTTTTCTTAGATTCGCAAACTAATTAATAAACAGAATCACAATTTTAATACACAGTTCAATGAAAAGAAAAATTTTTGCTACGCTCTTATCATTATTCGTGTTCTCGACTATGGTATTTGCTCAGTTGAGTGACCCTGTAAAATGGGCTTTCTCTTCAAAGCAAATCGGAGATACAGATATGGCAGAGATAACCATTACAGCAACAATTGATCCGGGATATCATTTATACTCGCAAAAAGCAGTAGAAAATGGACCTATTCCTACCGAGTTCAGTTTTGATAAAAGTAAGGACTTCGAATTAGTAGGAAAACCAAGCGAACCTAAAGGAGTTACTACGTTCCAGGAAGAATTTGGAGCAGAAGTAACTTATTTCGATGGTAAAGCTGTATTCGTGCAAAAAATAAAAATTCTTTCCGAAAAAGATTTTACAATCGGCGGATCATTTACCTACATGGTATGTAATGATGGCAGCTGTGTTCCATTTTTCGATAATCCGATATCTGTAAAAGTAAAAGGATATAAAGCTGCGAAAGCAGAGGTTGTTGCCCCTGTTGAACCAGTAGTGCCTACTGAAAAAATTACAGAAACAGAAACTGTTACGGTAACAAACGGCGCAGACACAACAACAATTACTGAAACAACGACAGAAACTGTTGTACCAAATACAGATGCACAGGTTCCGGCTCAGGAAAAAGAAGATTCTTTATGGAAGTTTTTCTGGATCGCATTTGCGGGAGGATTTGTAGGTCTATTGACTCCTTGTGTATTCCCTATGATTCCAATGACAGTATCATTCTTTATTAAGAGTGGATCAAAAGGAAAACTGCAAGCAATTATTTATGGTGTATCAATTGTCTTAATTTATACGATTTTCGGTACAGTGCTAGCAATGGTATTCGGCGAGAACTTTGCGAATCTAATGAGTACGCACTGGTTACCAAACTTTTTGTTTGCCGGCATTTTTGTTGTGTTCGCAATATCACTTTTCGGATATTTCGAAATTCAAGCCCCATCGTTCTTAGTAAATAAAAGTGTAGCGAACGAAGATAAAGGCGATTTTATCGGACCAATCTTCATGGCGTTAACACTTGTTCTTGTATCCTTCTCATGTACACTTCCGATCGCAGGAACTGTAGCAATCAGTGCTGTAGGCGGAGAAGTGATTCGTCCGATCGTCGGGATGGTAGGATTCTCTCTTGCCTTTGCAATTCCGTTTACTTTCTTTGCATTCTTCCCTAAGTTAATGAATAAACTTCCTAAATCAGGAGGATGGTTGAATTCAGTAAAAGTGTGTTTAGCCTTTGTCGAATTAGCATTTGCACTAAAATTCATCAATACGCCGGACGAAGTTTATGGCTGGAGATTATTGGATCGTGAAATTTATCTGGCTGCGTGGATCGTAATTTTCACAATGTTAGGATTCTATCTTTTAGGCAAAATAAGATTCCCTCACGATAGTGATTCACCTGTTGTAAAAAGCTGGTTCAGATTATTGCTATCAATCATAACATTTACGTTTGTCGTTTATATGATACCGGGAATGTGGGGAGCTCCGCTTAATGCACTTTCAGGCTGGATGCCTAGCATTAAGAATCAAGACTTCAATATTGAGAAATCTATTCGTGAAATCTCTGTGTCTGCTCCTAATACTACAAACACTTCAGCATTTGAACTGTGTGAAAAACCGAAATACGCAGATAAGCTTTCTTTGCCTCACGGATTAAAAGGATATTTTGATTATGATCAGGCATTAGCTTGTGCTAAAAAACTAAACAAACCGGTGTTTCTAGATTTCACAGGTAAAGCTTGTGTGAACTGTCGTAAAATGGAACAACAAGTTTGGTCTGATCCGCAAGTACTTAAAACACTTCGTGACGATTTTGTGATTGCTGCGTTATATGTGGATGAAAGAACGATTGAGCTTCCACAGGACGAGTGGTTTACGGATCGTAATGGTCGCGAAGCTAAATTATTAAGTCAGAAAAATGCAGATTTACAGATTACAAAGTTTAAAGCAAACGCTCAACCTTACTATGTAATTATGAATCCTGACGGAACTGTACTCACAAACGAAAACTTCGCTTTTGACCCAAATTCCGAGAAATTTCTGGAATTCCTGAATGAAGGATTAAGTAATTTCTCAAAAGAATAAATCTTTTAAGAATAAATAGGCTTCAGGACATATCCTTATAGCCTATTTGTTTTGTTATACAAGTAGA
>JBOFKE010000306.1:0-2905 GCA_051657185.1 Bacteroidales bacterium
CGATAATGCTTGACCAGAGTTCCCCCGACCTTCTGCATTTCATCTCCTCCAAAGAATCGAAATTCGGCTTTCGGATCAAGCTGTTTAATCGCAGCCATCAGATGAGATGCGTGTAAGTCTCCCGAGGCCTCTCCGGCAATCAGATAATATTTCATTGAGCCAGTCTGGATTCAAATTCACGAATAAACTCTTCGGCTGTCAAATCTATTTTAGTAGGTACAACCGTTGCATAGCCTTTTGAAAGCCAGAAATCATCCGTATTGTCTAATTCAGGCTTACGGTTGACGGGCATTCCTGTTAACCAATAATAATTTTTCCCATGCGGATCTACACATGCCTGAAATTCTTCTGACCAGTACGTATCGGCCTGACGGCAAACCTTTGTGCCCTTCAGTTTCTTAACGTCCGGATAATTTACATTCAGACAAATACCTTCCGGTAAACCTCGTTTCAACACATCGATCGTTATATGCTTTACGGATTCAAGATAAGGAGTAAAGTCTGCATCCGCACTGTGCGATTCGATCGAGAATCCGATAGACGGAATACGACTGATACAACCTTCAAGTGCAGCGCCCATCGTACCGGAATAAACGACATTGATCGACGCATTTGATCCGTGATTAATTCCCGAAAGAATAATATCAGGCTTACGGGGTGTAAGCTGATTCAATGCCAGTTTGATACAGTCAACCGGAGTTCCTGTACACTTATATATTTTCACATCACAATCTTCGATGATTTCTTTAACCTTCGAAACCCGGATAGGAACAATCGAAGTGATTGCACTGGACATACCTGAGCGGGGTCCATCGGGAGCTACTACAATAACATCTCCCAAATGACAGATTGATCTTACTAATGACTCAATCCCTTTTGCCTGGTAGCCATCATCATTGGTGATTAGTATTAAAGGACGATTATTCATAGATTCTGTTCTAATATGTATATTTTTTTGCAAGATACGAAATTCGTCTGACAATTCGCAAGTCCGTCAAACCTTAGCGAATAAAAAAGGAGGAATTGCAACAGGCAACTCCTCCTTTGTATCGGTTCTGATTAATACCAGCTTTTCTTTGGCTCAAAATAGGCCTGCGGATGTAAACATGCAGGGCAAGCTTTCGGAGCTGTTTCACCTTCGTGTACATAACCGCATTTGCGACATTGCCACAAAATCTCTTCATCGCGCTTGAATACACTGTTGTTTTTCACAAAGTCTAAAACAATACGATAACGATCCTCGTGTTCTGCCTCAACTTTTGCAATATTGCGGAATGCAGCAGCAACAGCCTGGAAGCCCTCTTCCTCTGCGATATCGGCAAATGCAGGGTAAAGATCATGCCACTCTTCATATTCTCCGGCTGCAGCTTCTTCAAGATTCTGCTCTGTCGTTCCGATAATACCTGCAGGATAAGACGCTGTGATTTCGACCATTCCACCTTCTAAGAATTTAAAGAAACGTTTCGCATGTTCTTTTTCTTGCTCTGCTGTTTCCATAAATAATGCGGCGATGTACTCATAACCCTCTTTCTCAGCTACTTTTGAGAAATAAGTATAACGCATTCTTGCTTGTGATTCACCGGCAAAAGCTTTCAATAAGTTTTGCTCGGTACGACTACCTTTAATACTTTTCATAAATTGATTATTTAGTTTTTATGGCATAAATAAACGCGTGGTAAAACAATTAAATTATATTTGCTTTATCAAGTTTTTCGATGGAAAAATAAAAAATTACCCTGAATTTTAACACAATACTTAGATATGACAATAGTTCAGTTGGAATATTTAGTAGCCGTAGCACAATACGGCAGTTTTTCGGTTGCTGCCGAAAAATGTTTTGTCACTCAACCTTCCCTGAGTGTACAAATTAAAAATTTAGAAGAAGAGTTAGGTGTTATCTTAGTCGATCGTAGCAAGAAGCCTGTTGAATTAACTGATGCCGGACAGAAGGTTCTGATGAAAAGTCAGGCTGTCCTGACTGCGATGAAACAAGTCAAAGAAAGTGTTTTAGAAATGCAAGGTAAGATAACGGGTGAGTTACGCATTGCTGCAATTCCGACTGTCGCACCTTATTTACTGCATAAATTTGTTCCTGCATTCCGCAAGAAATATCCCGAAGTCAAACTTTCAATCTTTGAATATAAAACGACTGAAATAGTTGATGCCTTATTAAAGGAAACACTTGATGTCGGTATCCTTGCCGAAGGGTTTGTGCCGGCTACAATTAACGAAGAGATGCTTTTCGATGATAAATTCTATGCATACGTTGCTCCTAAACATCGCTTGATTGATGAAAAGGCTATATCGCTACAGTCTCTGGATCCGGGAGAGATGCTTTTGTTAACGGAAGGGCATTGTTTACGTACGCAGATTCTGAATATCTGTTCGACCATTGAACAGGAGAAGTCGGATCTGACCATTGAATGTGGCGGTCTGGAAACGCTTTTGCGGATGACACTTGCCACTAATGGTATTACGATTGTTCCGCAAATTGCAATTCCATATCTTTCTCAGCCCGATCCGCGTTGCATAAAACCGCTGATTGAAAAAGATGCTGTTCGGGGAATAACGCTTGCAACTAACCGCTACTTCCCCAAACAGACTCTCGTAAAAGTTTTGAAAAAAGAGATCATTGAGCATATGCAGGATGCACTGATCGATCTTTATTAATCACCATTCTTTTTTGAAGGATGATGAATAATTAATGTGGACGGAATTTTTTCGATCTCATGGTTGGGGGATTCTTTAAGTATCGCCCAGCCTTTATATGAAACCATCATCAGATCGACACCTATATATGTTGCTTCATTCAGATAATGTGTACGGATTAACGCTACACGCTGTTTATGAATCTCTGCAAATCGTTTTGGAATACGGTCTTCGTGTCCTCTGAACTCACTGGTCA
>JBOFKE010000307.1:0-2415 GCA_051657185.1 Bacteroidales bacterium
GATGGATGGCGTGCATATGTGGACGGAAAAGAAGTTCCGATTGCTCGTGTAGACTATGTGTTGAGAGCGATTGAAGTTCCGCAAGGAGATCATGAGATTAAGTTTGAGTTTAAACCGACCTCCATAGCAATGACTGAAACGATTGCATACGTAAGTATTGCTATATTGGTTATCGGACTTTTATTTATTGGCTACAAACAATTTAAATAATAGAAGTATCACCTTCTATTCTCATAAAAACTGCGCATGTTTTTAAAACGGATAAGCTTAATCGTTTTATCAGGCTGTGCTTTCACGACTTCTGTGAAAGCACAGTCTGATGCGCAGTTTACTCAATATTGGATGGCTAAGAGTTACTACAATCCTGCCGCTATCGGATTGAGTAATGATTTAAATTTATCGGCCCTTTTTCGCCAGTATGCGGAATGTGTCGGAAGCAAACAGCGAGCATATGGTTTTAAAGCTGATATGCCCGCTTTTTTTTTAGGGACACAGCATGGAGCGGGATTGTCGGTATTTCATGAAAACAGAACGTTTTACAAAAATCTAAGTATTAATCTACAGTATGCTTATACAGTCAGATTAGCAGCAGGGAATCTCAGACTGGGTATCCAGCCTTCTGTTATTCGTACTCAATTCGATGGGACGAAAGTGCAACTGCCTACCGATGAAAATCAAAACCATGAAGATGCTGATATTTCAGCAATCAAAGAAAGTCGATTGAGTTTTGATCTCTCGCCAGGAGCCTATTTTCAAAATACAAATCTATACCTTGGACTCTCCTGGCAACATCTTTTTCATGCATTTATGCATCCGGGAGAAAATGATCATATTCAAATGCCCGGAACACTTTATCTGATGGGTGGATATACCTATCATTTTCCATATTCCCTTTTACAAGTTGAACCCTCTTTTCTTTTGAGAACTGATTTTGATTGCTATCAGATCAATTTGAATCTTCTATTTACCTACAACAATCGTCTCTTTGGCGGTTTGGGGTATCGTATAAATGAATCAGTAAGTTTATGTGCAGGTATTGATTTAGGAAGAATCCGAATGGGTTATTCCTATGGTTTTGCCTTATCTGAGATTGTACAAATAAGAAAAGGTAATCATGAGCTTTTCGTGGCTTATCGTTTGCCGCTTGACTTCAAAATCGGAAAACCAGATCAGATGCGTAAACGTAGTGTCCGCTTTCTATAATTGGCTGGCAACAGAACCCGTATTTTCTTAGTTTGGAATATAATATATTCGTGAAGAACGCGTTAAGAGGTAATGTTCTGATCTAAGTTTAAAGTAAAACGATTTTAAATGCGAGATATAAAAAGTGCACTGTTACTTACGTTATTTATCAGCTTATTTCTTTCAGGCTGTGCAGTTGCAGGAAGTGATTTGGGTTACAACGGGAGAAATTCCTGGCGTGATGTCAAACCTTTAGGAATGGTAATGGTGAAGAAGGGGTACTGCTTGATGGGATCAAATAATGACTCATTGATCGGGGAAACAAATGTGGCCATGGGTGTCTCAGTAGAATCTTTCTGGATGGATGAGACGGAAGTTACGAATCAGATGTATAAGCAATTTATTGATTGGGTCAGAGATTCTGTTTTCAGGGAAGAACTTGGTGAAGAGTTTCTGGAAAAAGATCGTCTGGGCAACTATCGCCGTTCGATACCCTGGAGAAAGAAAGATATGATGGAACCTTTGATGGAGAAATATTACCGGACAGATCCGATAAGCGGGAAGCTTATCCTCAGAGGAGATATGCTTAATTATGTGTATCGCTGGTTCGACAGAGATGCCGCAGCATTGATGGGGAACCAGATAAATCCGCAAAAACGTGTCTTGAATACAGATATAATTGTTCCCGATAAAGTTGTTTTCTATGATAAAGATACGGTTATTCTTAATGATGAAGGGGTATATGTACAGCAAACTATCCGCGTGCCCGTAATCGATGAATCAAGCTTTGTTCATATGCGTATTGTCAATGTCTATCCCGATACGACTGTGTGGGTAAACGACTTTCCTCACTCAAAAAATACAACGCTTCTACAAACCTATTTTTCACATCCTGCTTATCAGCAGCATCCTGTTGTGGGTGTAACCTGGGAGCAAGCGGCGGCTTATTGCAACTGGCGAACAGACAGATTGGAGAAAGGGAGTAAAATGTGGCTGCTTTATGCACCTTATCGGCTCCCGACGGAAGCGGAATGGGAATTCGCAGCTAAAAGCCGGAAAAATACAACGAGTAAATTTTCGTGGCATACCAATGACCTTACGGACTCAAAGTCTTGTTTCTATGCTAACTTTCAGCCGGGAGAGGGTAATTATACCGGGGATGCAAATCTTACGCCGGCAAGAGTGAGGAGTTACAAGCCAAATGAAATCGGGCTTTTTGAAATGACAGGAAAT
>JBOFKE010000308.1:0-10324 GCA_051657185.1 Bacteroidales bacterium
ATCAAATTCAATCGTTGTTGTTTCAAAATGAGAATCAAAACGAAGAACCTGTCCGTCAATTGTCAAATCGCCCTCCGCTCCCGGTTGTTTTTCCTCATCAGGATTTGTAGATTCAGCCTCAACCTTAATACTGTTTGCCGATTCGATCTTGACATTGTAAGTATAATATGTATTTCTGTCTATGTCATAATCGTTTACTATACCATTCCCATCAATAGATTTAACGTAGCCCAAATGAACGGTATATACGACATCGCCATCAATGTTTTTACCATCTGTATCTTTATAGGATATACGCCCTTTAAACTGAACATAGGTTCCATATTGCGGAGCATAAACAAACGCTCCGTTCTGAACTGTTTGCCCGGGAAGAGTCGATGAGATCTGTTCTTTATCCTGCTTTTCGCGTAATGCATAATCTGCTCCTGCATCTCCCGATGCAGGAATAAGTTCTTTCGGAGCATTCCGGTTCTCCAGCACATAAAAAGAAAATGTTTTACCTTGCATCACTCCATTTCCTTCCATATTCATCCAATTGGAGTTGAAGTATTGGGTAGCTGATGTAAACTGATTACGTTTATCATTCGGATAAGCTAAGGCAAAAGCAGGAGCATGAACGACACGCCATTCAGAAGCTTCAAATTTAACTCCTTCTATAGATGATATATTAAACTGAATTTTCGCATCAAGCCGCTTCAGATAGATTGTACCCAAAGACTGAATCCCTCCATTACTTCCTTGACCAGGCAGGATATCGACAGCCTTAGGCCCTTCGGATGGTGAATCTGCAATAAAACCACTCATTAAAAAATTACTCCCGCGCGTAATCGTCTGTTGCAGTAACTCTGCATTTAATGCTTGTAAATCTTCTAATTTACGAATCTGCTCCAGTTGCTCTTTATTCAGACTCATCATACCGAGTCCTAAATTTGCAACGGCATAAACCGTTTTATTACGTCCGCTATAAGTATCAATAATCAAATCACCTTTCTCTATCTCGGCTCGGTCATAGAAACGACCGAAAAGACGGGAACCATCTCCATTGAAAATCAGTACATACATATTATGAAGCATTTTCTCATCGGCTTCGGAAGATGTTGACTTCGTAATAATTTCATTCGGATTTGACTTCACCGAAATCTTCACCTTTGCTCCTATTCCTTCTTCAATCGTACGTGTATCATCCGTATAAGTTATATCAGTACATGCATACAGAAAGCATGCACCTATCAGAAATAATAAAGTATATTTTATTGTTGTCATAATTCGGATTAATTAAATGATGGCATGTCGATTATCTTTTTATCCCAATCTACGACTTCATAGCTTACCTTCACTTTCGATTCAGTTTCATGAGATAGAGTCAATACATATTTTTGGGAAATTGTAAAGCGGTTCAGTAAATCAAATAAATCGATATCAATATATTTATTGCTTACTTTTCCGGATTCTGTGATCTCTAATTTTGCTTTCAGGTGTAATTGTCCGGCAGAAATCTCCTGTGGAAGAATCATCAGGGCTGTTTTCGAATCTACCAGACTAACCGGAGTTTCTTTCAAAGCGACATCCAGTAAAGTCTTATCATCAACCGACAATTTGAAACTTTGTTTCAAATCGGGATTGAGCAGCCATTCCGTTGCTGATGCGCTGTAAGTAAACGTACCTTTATTAATCAAATTGGTTAATTCAATCTCCAGTACACGAACCTTATAATTCGAAGTCTCTACACTGGTAGAACCTTTGAACTGTATAGCCGAAAGAATATGCTTCAAAGGTAAATCAACCATTTGAGTAGTTCTTTCTCTATTAAGGTTTACAGCAGCCATCAGATCAGCTTGCTTTGATACATCCTCAACCGGTTGAAAGTCCAATTGCATGTACCCGTCAGAAGTCAGTCGCGGAGATTCTATTCCATTATCCGTCGAAGCAAACGGTGAATAAGCGAAAAAGGATAAGTAACCGGATTCTGGCCAGTAAGAAATCGGCGAATAAGTAAAAACCTTGTCTTTATCGGGACGATGGACTAATATATTTTCCATCTGTCGAGCATAACCGGCAACAGGAAACGGCGTTGCTGTATATAGACTGAAAACGCCCATAGACAAAACCTGATCCTTTGATAAAGCCAAACTTCCTTTGGTCTGATCTACCTGCACGCCAAACCCGACCGGCATCTTCAATTCCGGTTCAAATTCAGCCTCAGCCGAACAGCCAATCAAAGCGATTAATACGCATAAGATGATATAAATTTGTCTCATATTCCTCTGTTTTTCGTTAGGTTAAAAACAGGACAAGACTCACGTCTTATCCTGTTCGCCTGAAATCTATTACTTTATTATTTATGAAATATGTGTTCTTCGAAAATAAAAATATTGATATGAATGATTGCTTAGAAATTTACGTCTGATCCTTGGAATGAATCCCAATTTTCAATTGTTGTCGTAAAGGTTATCGGATCTAGAACAACTTCGCCTCCTTCATCATAACCTCCACCAAAAACTAAGTTATAAGTAATTTTTTTACCCATGTTCCAAATTTCCTCACTTGATAGCGCGTGTTTACTTGAAATAGGTACATATATAGTCGCAAAATTATCTTTGTCTCCTTTTAAATAAACCGTTTGATTGTCTTTGTCTTTCGTATATATTTTACACAATATTGATAAATACGCATTTTTAGGACCGCCATCAGCATCATTCTCAGTGATTGTATAACCTGCAGTATTAGGAGTTCCATCAATATTAAAAGCAGGAACCCAAGCTACAAAAGATTGCGGCATCAACATTAATGCTTTATCACCCGTTGTTATACCTGTGAATGGCATATTCCCTACTCCCCTGGCAATCGTCATAGCAGAGGATATTACTGTATAATCAACCTTTGAATTCGGGTCGGACCATGATGCAACTCCTCCATTATTTAATTGAAAATCTCCTTTTGATTTAATATTATGTATTTTAATTCCATTTTCATCTAAATCCACATACATATTATCAGCCTCAGTTCTTGCTTTAAAATGCACTTGTGTCAATGCATGCTTAAAATGCATATTTACAGATGTTCCATTTGCTGGTTTACCTTGACCTAATGCTGATGCATACATAAAGTCCAATTGATTAGACTCTTCTGATGGAACAGTATAGTTTGTAAACATCAATCCGTCAGTCTTTGAAAAAGCAGGAGCAACATTATTGGGATTAGAGAATGGCGCATATGCATAGAAATCTAATGTTTCATTATTAACAGGCCAAAAACGAATATCATTTGGATTCGCAAAATCCCAGATACTTCCATCGAAGGAGATTTTAGCTCCTAGTGATACAGCTCCTAGATAAGGTGAAGTTTGTTGTGTACTAATAAATGCAGTCACTCCAAAAGCATTATCTTTTGCTTTAAACTCTAAATTAGAGTCGAACGGATTTCCTTTGGTTGCATTTGAATAGGTATTAAAGGCTATTTTATTGCCTCCACTGATAATATCGGAATCCACAACAGATTCATTTGTACAACTCGCTAAAAATATCAAAGATGCAGCACTTGTTAAAAATAACTTTTTCATAATATATAGTTTTTGATAAGAAAATGATCTATTTTACTGGTAACTCGATTTCAACATCCTCCCATTCCTCCAGATCTGGATTAAAGGCTCCACCTTGTTGCTCACCAATTACTTCAGGTAAGCTAACTTCCAGATCTATCGAATGGATTGTATGTATATCTTGAATTGATTTTATATTATTAGTTATATCCAGATGAATTGGATAAGACTCTCCATTTATTAATATAAAATTCATTGTCAAATAATATTTTTGGTCGTTTTTTGAATCTGCTGTTAACAATCCAAATGTCGTCAATTGTTTTCTGATCGTTCCATTTTCATTACTACCTTCATCAAACTTTCTATTATTCAAAATAAACTGATGAGTTACAATCTGATTTGATGTTGATCGTTTGTCTAATAAATAAGATGCAGACATATTTCTCAAGTAAGATATTGGAGCACCAGCTGCATATTTCAAGCCCAATACATGTACTTTAATATCAGCAACAGATATAATTCTTTTGGTCTTTAAATTATATTCATTTGCTACTTTATATCCATTTACATCAGGTTTATAGGGGTAATATTGAATCATCTCTGACGTTATTTCAACATCTTCTATAAAGGATATCGCCATAGTATCAGGTTCAGACACAAATTTTTCATTTACATCTTTAGATTCCTCTGAAAATTTAGGTATCATCTCTTTACTTCGGAATTCAAATGATGAAATAGAGTTATCATTGACGATTTCTACATTATTCAATTCAGAATGTGTATTATTAAAAACCAATAATTGATAACTCCCTTTTGGTAGAGATATATCTAGCTGATTGGGATTATTAAAAATCAAATAGTCTTCAAATTTTTGACCTTTTTGATCGAAAACATAAACAGTAGCCCCATTGGGAGATAATCGGGAAGAGCTCCAATCGACGTTTAATCTTATTACCGAACGCTCGTTTGTAGCAAAAAATAATTGATCCATTTCGCAGGCTGAGGAAACAATCATCAACAAGAGCATTAATATATACTTCATAATAGACATAAGATTCATTTAAACCTCACTTTCTTAATTTAGAATTCAGGAATCCAAACAAAAGATATTTTTAGCTTCGTCAGACCAATCCAATTACGCTGATATTTATCCCAAGGATATTTTACCACTTTTATATCTCCATACTCTGTATCATAATGTTTCGAGTATTTATAATAATTCATGTGCATGAATCCTATGCCCAACGAATATTCAATTCTAAAGACCTTTGAGAGTCTTTGTGCATAACCAACGGAAAATCCCAAATCATAGGCTTTCCCCTGAACGCCTCTATTTTGAAATAATTGAAGATCATATTTACTCCAACCTCCATAAACTCCCAAATTCCAACCAACTAAAGTATTCGAAAAATGTCTTTTACCAAGCCAATATTTGAGTTCTCCATGTGCTGACAGAATCTGAAATGTTAAATTATTTTTCTCATTCTGCCACCAGGGAAACATCCACTCTCCCGCAATACTCCATCGTTTAGCCAACGGAACTTCCAGCTCTACGTTTAAAGCCGAAGCTAAATCGAAGAGCATATTTGTTTTTAATGCGAAAGGCTGTATCCGTCGTTTGAGTGGAATATATACATCGCTGACTGATACTGCATCAGCATTAAAAGCAGATACATAAAGAAGGGAATCGGAATATGCATTAAGATTCAACGGGGTTTCATAGAAACCTAAATTGCTATGGACAGGTAGCTCAACTTCACCCACACGTAATGAAGGGAAATAGTTACGGACCAAAGTCCGATATTCCGTCTGACTCAATTGCTGTTGTAAAGATTCATCAATCATCTGATCGGATGTATTCTGTATGAGAATATTTAAAACCTTCTGATTGAGTTTATTCTCCTGACTGGCGGAAAGCAGCTCTTCCTTTAATCCACCCCAATTGAGTTGTCCGTTAATCAGCTGAATATCCAACTGGGTGAATTCAGGAAATGTCGCTTTTAAGAAATGATTGAGATTATTCAAACGTCTTTCTGCTAAAGCTATATTATAGGCCCTGTTACCTTCCGGTGAAGCGTATGCAATAATACGGACCGGCAGGTTAGGATCTATAAGAGTATCTTGCAGATAACTGCGTAGTTGATTTAATGCTTTTTGATTTAATCCGTAAGTGGGATCAACCTGAGCATTATCAAATTTAAAGTAAATGCTTGTGAGTTTAATATTCTCACTTTTTTCTGCATAGGTATTTAAGACTGCTAAAGTAAAGAGCAGAGCAAGCAAGAATCTTATACATGTACGCATAAGAGTATTTTTTTAATAGATGCATTCTTATCGTGTTACGATAACACGAATCATAAAATCAAAATTCAGGAATCTTATCTGACCTGAGATAAGAAGATCATAAATACTCAAACAATCTGGTTCTGTGATGGTATATATTCATAATATGAATAAAAATATTTGATAGATGTAAACAACCAGATCGATATTATTTCTTGAGTATTTTCAGTTAATTAATTTTCTACAATTCATATCTTTCTACAATGCAAAAATAATAGTTGTTCTGAATTTATCTTTTGTGTTTTTCGATCAAAACTTTATAGATTTCGATCAATTTTAGAAGTTATAAAATTACATCCTAAAGACACTTTGCAAATTCTCTGGGATCGAATTTGCTCAGGAGTATTATTGAAATATTTCTTACAGAATGTTGTAAGATAAGACGTTGAGGAGAATTGATGCTCATCAGCAATCTCAATAAGACTTTTTCGGGTTTGTCTTAAATCATTATAGATTGTTTCTGCTTTTCGCTTATTTATCCATTGCAAAGCTGACTCTCCAAAGTTTTCACGAAAACGTCTGTTGAATGTTGCTATACTCATATTACAAGCTTCGGCTAAAGACTGTACGTCTTTACCCTTATAATTTTTCAGTATGAAACTTTTAAAATCAAACGATTGAGATATTGCATTTGAAAATAACAATGCTAAGTCATTAACAGAATAATAAGCTTTTAACAGAATAAACAACTCATCGGTTAACAAACGATTGAGTTCAGAACAATTCAATCCTTTATCTCCTAAACATAAGATAAAAGAAAGAAACATAGCCAGTGGTTCGTTAATAGATAAAATTGGCATTTCTGCTTCTGCCGGACTTACATATGCTCTCAATCCTTCAATGTAATTTCCAATTTTAAAATCTAACGAGTTATAAAAAGAACATTTGATCATTTGTATATCAGACAAAGCAGATATAGTCACTAGAGAATTTACAGGTAATAAAATAACCTGCGATGTGTTTAATTCTATCTGTTTATTGTTGTTTAAACAAATATGCGCATGACCTTTCAGGATGAAAAGTAACATCCAGTTATCTAACTCAAAGTCTTCATGCATCCCTGAATTTATGACATCAAATATTAATTTATTTTCGATAGACGTCGTGCACCTTGTGCACTCTTTATTTCCACAGTAAATCATAATAATAAGTCTTTAATCGAATAAAATGTAAGTGATACCCTCCTTGATATCATGCTATAGAGGTTATGATATCAATAAAATTAAAAGAGAGATATTTGATAGATATAAAATTTGATATTGCTGCAAATATATAGCTATAAACACAGATATATACGCATTTGCTTATCTTTGAGTTAGTTTTAACTTTCATAGCACAAAAAAAGCGCTCCTTAAAAGAGCGCTTTTTTAAAATTATCTAATAGTATTACTTATTTAATCCCCTCAAGAATCGCTTTAGTATAATCCCAGAAAAGCTCAACATCTTTGATGTTCACTTTCTCATCCGGTGAATGTGGAAAACGAACCGTTGGGCCATAAGAGATCATATCCATACCCGGACATGCTGCGCCAATGATACCACATTCCAATCCCGCATGAATAACATTTACTTTTGGTTCTACCCCATAAAGTTTCTTGTATTCATCTTTCATAACATGAAGGATTTGAGAGTCCATATTTGGATTCCATCCCGGATATTCTCCTGAAAACTCAACCTTAGCACCCGCCAAAGCGAATGTACTTTCGATACTCGAAGCCAAGTCCATTTTCAAATTATCATTTGATCCGCGAACAAGGAATTTAACAGAGAAGACTCCTTTATCAACAGAGATGATAGCCATATTTGACGATGTTTCCACAACATCAGGCATATCTACAAGGAAGCGTGCAGCGCCATTCGGTACAGCAACAACAGCATTAATAATATTATCCTGAATCTCTTCCGGAATCAATGTTTTAGGCAGAGCTACTTCTTCTACCTCAAATTTAATCCCATCTTCCACTCCTTTGTAATCATCGCGGATATCTGCTTGATATTCATCAGCCATTTCCATGAATTCATCTTTCGCTTCAGCTGGAATAGTTACAATCGCAAATGCCTCACGAGGGATAGCATTGCGTAAGCTTCCTCCTTTAACCCAAGACAAACGAGCCTCGTGTAAAGCTACAGCAGGCTTCAAGAAACGGAATAAAAGCTTGTTTGCATTTGCACGACCTAAATGAATATCACATCCTGAGTGACCTCCTTTTAAACCAGTAACACTAATTTTAAGAGCAATATCTCCTTCAGGAATTTCATTCTCTTCTTTATATTGAATAGATGCTGTAACATCAACACCTCCGGCACAACCTACAAATAACTCACCCCAATCTTCAGAGTCTGTATTCATTAAGATCTTACCTTTAACAAAACCCTCTTTCAAACCAAATGCACCAAACATTCCGGTTTCTTCATCGGCAGTGATTAATGCCTCAATCGGTCCGTGTTTGATTTCTTTAGACTGAAGTACAGCCATAATAGCAGCCATACCGATACCGTTATCAGCACCTAAAGTTGTATCTTTCGCTTTTACCCATTCGCCATCAACATAAGCTTGAATAGGATCTTTTTCAAAATCATGATCTACGATGCTGTTCTTCTGAGGCACCATGTCCATGTGAGCCTGAAGCACGACAATCGGCGCATTCTCCATACCCGGAGTAGCTGGTTTACGGATTAATACGTTTCCAACCTCATCGGTCAATGTCTCTAATGAAAGAGAATTTCCGAAATCTACCAAAAACTGACGAATCTGGTCGATATGACCTGATGGATGAGGAATATTACAGATAGCACTGAAATTTTCCCACAAAGCACGTGGCTGTAAATTTGAAATTTCCATAATTATTTTTGTTTAGAGGTTTTTGTAGATAAATCTATTGAGATCTCCTGACTAGCCTTTATAAATCCAAAAGTACCAACTGCTGCATTTAATAACATTGTAATTAAATGAGCTACGAAAGCAAATGCCGCAGCCTCAATATTACCTATTCCATAATAGACCAGCGTGGTAATCACAGCAAAATGCCAGGCTCCGATCCCGCCCTGAACAGGAACAATCCCTGCAATGCAGGTCATTGCGAATGCAACAAAGCAGATCAATGGTGATACATCTTTCATAAAATCAAAAGCTTGCATCATTACATAAAGCTGTACATAATATAAAAACCAGATTAGAATTGAATAAAACAAATATGATTTTACAGAAGGTATCTTTGTAATCGAGCAAATCCCTAGCCATAAGTTACGAAGCATCTGTTTGGTTTTGCTTACAAGTGCTATCTGGGCGTATGATTTAAAAAAAACATAGCATAAGAAAGCTATCAGTAACAAAATAAGATAAAACCAGACGGATGTAAAAATATCATGTACTCCTGTAAGAATCGTTTCATTCTCGTGGAAGAAACGCATGAATGTTCCTATTTGCATTATAAAAGCAAGAGATACTATAAATCCCACTGTAAGAACATCCGTCAGACGCTCGGAAACCAATGTCCCGACTACTTCGGTGAATTTTACATGATATCGCTTTGCGACCATTCCGCACCGGGTAAATTCGCCCACACGTGGTAAAACTATATTTACTCCATAATTAACAAATATAGCATAGGTCAACTCTTTGACGGAAGGTTTGACACCTAAAGGGAGTAAAAGCATTTTCCACCTTTTTGCACGGGCGACGTGACTAAGAATCCCAATTACTGCCGATACAAGTAATATCGGATAGGATACTCCTCCTGATAAAATATCTTTAATTTGCTCTATATCAGCCCGACGATAAACTAACCAGAATATATAAACTCCCAGTCCTAAGGACAGGAGTATCTTTAACAGATTAAAAATCTTTTGTTTCACTCAGTAATAATCTTTATGTATGGTAGCAAAAATAAAAAATTATTGAGATAATTCCCGAATACATTTCTTTTTATTGCAATCTTTCTGAAAGGTTCTGTAAAAAGAGGGATAGAAAGGAGTAGAAAAGGACAGATACGATATAAAAAAAGAAAAGGTTGTCATCCCGACAACCCACCTCAATCTTTTATTAACCTTAAAATCTAATACTATGAAAAAACCGGTACAAAGGTCGGCATTATATAATTAAGATCCAAAAAAACAAACAAAAAAATATGCTATATGGCATGTTTTATTCCTATCGGAATAATTATAAAGAAAAACATCCTGACAAAATATTCTATTTTATCAGGATGACTCTATTATTTATTAACCTAAAGGGATTTTAATCACCTGTCCGGGTTGTATTTTACTAGACTTATTCATATTGTTTGCATTCAGAATCTTGTCTACTGTAGTATTATGATTCCGTGCTATAATCCAGAATGAATCTCCGGATTTGATTTTATATTCTTTAAACAGCCCATCCGATGAATCTGATTTATTATCAGCCTGCGACTCCAAGTTCGCTGGTGGATGAACAAATAAGGT
>JBOFKE010000309.1:0-14946 GCA_051657185.1 Bacteroidales bacterium
TAGAGAATTTATACTTCTTACTTAAAGTATACTTTGGTGTGCCATTTAAATACTCATCAATAATCTGAAGACGAAACTTATCGTCAAATTTGCCCTGCTTTAACATATTTTTTGTCGATTTTATGTCAACCTATTTCAGGACAAGACATTTCCTCCACTCGAAACAGGTATATCAATCCGATTTTCTCTCTCACTGCTGATTTATCAACATTGGATCAATAACATCTTAATGAATTAAATATATAAGAGACCATCGCGGAGATACTTACGAGCAACCGTATGTATTCCGCTGATCAAAAAAAGAGGCTGTCTAACAATTGTTAGACAGCCTCTTTAGTATGAATAGAATCAATGTTTATTTATTCTCTACTGATTTCTTTTCAGAGTCATCATTATTCTCTACGTCTATAGGAGGAAGATCTGCTACTTCTTCGTTCTCAAAGATTGGTTTTTCTGAGATATCTTTTGTATCCGGATCTTCCGTCGGTTTTAGATCTGATGTTACAGGAGTATTCGCTTCGAATGTTTGGTTTAAGCGGATTATCTCATCTGTACGGGAAATGTAAGCACGAGGGCCAAAAATTTCCTCCAGATCATCTTTATAAATAACCTCTTTCTCGATAAGTTTTTTAGTAAGCTTTTCGTGTCCTTCTTTGTGCTGAATCAAAAGCATTTTAGCTCTCTCATATTGCTCTCTGATCATTTCTGCAACTTCTATATCGATCAGTCTGGCTGTCTCATCACTATATGGTTTGTTGTATCCATAGTCAGATGTAGAATCGTAATATGAGATATTCGGAAGTTTATCACTCATACCTAAATATGCTACCATCGAAATTGCTTGTTTCGTAACTCTTTCGAGGTCATTTCCTGCCCCGCCTGAGATACGTCCTAAGAATACTTCTTCTGCAGCGCGACCTCCTAGGGTAGCACACATTTGATCAAGCATAGCTTCTTTTGACTCAATCTGTCTTTCTTCAGGAATATACCATGCAGCTCCTAAAGCTTTACCACGAGGTACAATAGTTACTTTTACCAAAGGGTTGGCATATTCAAGGAACCAGCTTATTGTTGCGTGTCCGGCTTCGTGAATAGCGATTGCTTCTTTTTCTTTGACTGTTGAAATCTTAGATTTACGTTCCAAACCACCGATGATACGATCGACAGCATCCATGAAGTCTTGTTTTGTGACAAAGCTTTTACCTCTACGGGCAGCTATAAGTGCAGCTTCGTTACATACATTAGCGATATCTGCCCCTGAAAATCCCGGTGTTTGACGAGATAGGAAATCAACATCAACACTATCATCTATTTTCAACGGACGAAGATGAACTCCGAATATTTCTTTTCTGTCGTTTAATTCAGGAAGATCTACAGTGATTTGTCTGTCAAAACGTCCGGCACGTAAAAGAGCTTTATCAAGGATATCAACGCGGTTGGTTGCAGCAAGAATAATCACACCACTATTTGATCCGAAACCATCCATTTCAGTCAATAATTGATTTAGTGTGTTTTCGCGTTCGTCATTTCCGCCCATGTTAGGGTTTTTGCCACGCGCACGTCCTACAGCATCAATCTCATCGATGAAGATGATACAAGGTGATTTTTCTTTAGCCTGTCTGAATAAATCTCTTACACGAGAAGCTCCTACACCGACAAACATTTCAACGAAGTCAGAACCTGAAATAGAGAAAAAAGGAACATTTGCTTCACCTGCTACGGCTTTTGCCAATAAGGTTTTTCCTGTTCCCGGAGGGCCAACAAGCAAAGCTCCTTTAGGGATTTTACCCCCAAGCTCAGTATATTTTCCAGGATCTTTGAGGAATGAAACGATTTCTTCAATTTCTTCTTTAGCTTCACTTAAACCAGCTACATCTTTAAATGTGACAAGTTTGCCGGGAGTATCTTTATCAAAAACCTGTGCTTTTGCTTTACCAACGCTGAAAACGTTTCCACCGCCGCCACCGCCACCGGATACGCGCCTCATCAGGAAGAACCATACCAAACCAATTAAAAGAAAAGGTCCGATGTTCCACAAGATACTCGTCATCATATCACCACTATCATCATATTTGATAGGAACATTAAAGTTGTATTTGTCTCGCCATTCTTTTTCAGCATCGGCAAATGCGTCTACAGATGGAATATTTACCATGATTTTTGGGTCTGCACCTACTTTATCAGGCTCTTTGCCGAAGATTGTTTTAATAGAAGAATCTTTGACGGATGCTTCTAATACTTTTTTGTCACGAAATACAGTTATTTTATCTATAGAACCGTCTTCTACATAATTTTCAAACTGAGTCCAATTTACTTCTTTAGCAGTACTTCCGTCATTAAAAAAGTAAAGACCGATTAGGGTTAAAGCAATTACCGTATAAAGCCAATATATATTAAACTTGAATTGCGGCATTTTTCTGTTATTAGTCGCCATATTTTACTTGTCAATAAATAATTACTAGGGGTTCATTTAATCTAAATTTGGAATATCTTCCCGCATTGCATCTTCCCATAAGCTCTCTATCTGATAGAAGGCTCTAAAGTCAGGAACAAATATGTGGACTAATACCTGACCATAGTCAAGAACAACCCACTGAGATTGTGTAAATCCATCTGTTGCATACGGCTTTTCATTTAATTTTTCTCGAACATGATTCCTTGTATTCTCAGCAATGGCTCTGACTTGTGTCGTAGAGTCTCCCTGACAAATGACAAAATGTCTGTAAGGTGCTGATGGAATCTGAGATAAATCAATCGTCGTGATATCATAGCCTTTCTTATCTTGTATCGCTTCGATTATAGTTCTAATCAATTCTTGATTTTCTTTCATCAGTTATGTTTTAATTATTATTCAATGGATAACAAAATCTGTTCCAAAGAATAACTTGGCGTAATGATTTTTAGTTCTAACACTTTTATTAAATCAATAGTTTTATCATTTGTTACAAAGATATTCTTCTTTTCTAATATTTACTATTATATGACCAACAATTAATCCATTGAGAAATAACAAAAGCCCAATCTTCGTCATCATTTAGGCAAGGGATGTACAAATAGTTATTTCCTCCGGCTTTCTGAAATACAGTTTGACCTTCCTTTTTAATTTCATGGAGAGTTTCGAGACAATCTTGTGTGAAAGAAGGTGCAATAATAGCAATGTCTCGTATGTTCTCTTCAGGTAGTTCCTTTAATCGACTGTTTAAGTATGGTTTTAGCCAACTGCTTTTGCCTAATCTTGACTGGAATACAGTCTCATACTCTGTTGAGCTTAAGTCAAGTTTATCTGTGATTTTTTTTGTAGTTTCATAACATTGGTAACGATAACAATTCTCATGTCTTTCTCCTTTCCAAATGCACCCGTACCACTTTTCGTTGCATTTATGCGCAATACTGTGCGGGCAAGGTAAATGAGACAGAGGCACTCCATGATAGGTAAACAGTAATTTATTATAGTTCTCCTTATCATAAAGACTATTGTTTATTGACTTTACGAGACAATCCTGATAGAATTCATCTTGATAAAATGCATAAATATAAGAAGATTCAATGTTGTACTTTTTAGTTGATATCAGATCTTCAATATATTTGAATGACGAAAATACGGTTGAACCAGTTTGTTGTGGGAACATTAAAATAACAAGCAGGTCATTGATTCCCTTAGCGTGCATTTTATCAATACACTCTTCCAAAGTTGGCTGTCCATACCTCATGGCATAGCGAATAACTATTTTTTTATCTACAGTGAAAGATTTGACTAAATGGGTCAGTTCAGCTAAATGCAGCCTCAATGGCGAATTATTATTTTCCCAGATAGATTGATAAAGTTTTGCCGATTTCTGACTTCTGAAGGGAACAATTATTCCATTGACCAACAACCATCTTAATGGATAGGGAAGTCTGATGACTTCCTCATCCATCAAGAACTGTTTAAGATATTTAGCTACATCTTTTGATTTTGGAGAATCAGGAGTACCAATGTTTACAAGTAAGACACCTTTCATGATTTTTTAAAATAATAGGGTAAATACTTAAAGGCTGTCATTATTAAAGCTAGTCCTAATCCGATATAAAAAAAAGAGATAAAGAAGTCAGGTAAAAGTCTAAAATAACGAATACAAACTCCGAAGGTTATCATGAAAACCATTATGAAATATCCTTTAGCGTCCATAAACTTCCAAAATGGAATAACTTCTTCATTCAATGAGTTAATTCGTCTGATATTTTTTTTAACTGTCCGGTCAAATATGAAGCGAAAGAAAAAAATAAAAACAATAAATGTCAGTGTAATGAACATAAACAGCCTTGATTCAGAACTGCCAATGAGATCGATCCCAATACGAATAACATTGATACCTGCTATTAGCCAAAATACAGAAGCTAACAAATATAAGAATTTTGGTTTTGTATGTATCATATCTGTTTTGACGCAATAATTCTTTTGCTGATGTTATAAGCTTGTTTAATTCGATCAGGCATACCAATTCCTTCATGAATATTCCCACCGATTATTAGGCCCGGATATTCGGATTCCAATTGTCTGATTAAATCAAATCTGTCAATACTATCTGCTAAATATTGCGGGATAGCATTTTTATGACGAGTTATTTTAATCAAATCAAAATCTATATCTAAGGGGATATTCATTATATCAAACAATTCCTTGCGGACAAGGTTCTCTATCTCCTGATCATTTTTTGTGAAAATATCTCTGTTTTTTGTTCCTCCCATAAATATTGACACCAATAGTCCATCTTTATCAGACCTTTGGCTAAAACAGTCTGAAGGAAATAATATACCTAATATATTTCTTTTTTCTTTACCCGGCATTAATGCACCAAAAGCATTCACAGAATATTTGAATCCCTCTTTTATACCAATACTAATCTGAATTACCGGAGCATAGATTAGTTGGGTAATTGGCTTTAGTCTTTCTGTAGAAAGGAAAGGCATTAGCTTTTCATACTCATAGCTACCTATAGTAGGAACTATATAGTTTGCTTGCAAAGAGGTGTGGTTCTTATTTAGCAAAAAAGAAATTTCCCAAAGATAATTACCCGATGGATTCAGACTCGCATTCTGAGCGTTAAGATAAAGGTCAACATTATCCTTATAGGTTGTTTCTAGTTTATGCTTTATGGCTTTGGTTAACTGACCTAATCCATTTCTGGCAGAAAAAACTTTCTTTGATACAAGTTTTTCTTTTTCGGTTTTAGGCATTTTTGCTTTCTTAATAGCACCTTTGATAAAACTCCCGTAATCTTGCTCCAGATTATATAATTTAGGAAGTGCAAATCGAGTTACCAGTTTAGCAGGGTCGCCGGCATAAATTCCTGAAATAAATGGGTCTACTGCATAATCGACAAAACTTTTACCTAAACGTCTTTCAGCTATCTCGGCAACACTTTCGTCCGGATTAGAGCCTTTTTTGCGAAAAGGTTCTAATAGGACATTAAGCTTATCAGAGAATTTAAAAAGAGGTGTTGTTATACCCTCGATTAATCCTGATGGTAATGGATACAAAGAACCATCTTTATAGATTAATCGTTTTTTCGCACTTTCTTTTGCGATTTCAATTTCACAATTATCTAGTTGATTAAACAGGTCAATAACTTCGTAGTTGGAAACAACAGCAGTATTAGGACCGGTCTCAAACGTAAATCCATTTTCTGAATGAGTTTGAATTTGTCCACCAGCTTGATTTTCCTTTTCGATAATAGCAATTTTTTTTCCTTCTTTAGCCAGATTTAAAGCAGTTGTTAAACCGGTTAATCCAGCTCCTATAATTATTACGTCGTATCTCTGACTCATGATTCTGATTAAATAGGTTTAGAATATCTTTGTCCGGCATTATCTACTAACAAAGGATCAAAAGCAGCAGCAATGTTTCGGGTAAATATCTTACCTTCATTTGTTGCATATATCCCATGTGTTGATATCGTAAGTAATCCATCTGATTCCATCTCCTCTAATTTAGCATTAGCATAGGAAAGTTTATCTTTAATTGAATCGGCTTTCAGAGTATAATTAAGAGCTAATTCATCCCATATAAGGCACTCATTACACATGATCGTCATGATTACATCACGTACGATTTGCTGTTCTAATGTTAGTTTATATCCTTTTCTGATAATATCAAAATCGGAATTCATATGCTCAATATATTCTTGTATTGACTTGGTGTTTTGAGCGTATGCATCTGCTAACTGAGAAATTGCAGATACTCCAAATGCATAAACCTGACCTGTCGTTCTCTTTGTACAGTAGCCCTGAAAATTCCGATGAAGTTGTTTATTTACATAAGCTTTATATAATTCATCTTCGGGCTTTACAAAGTGATCTATACCTATTGGCAGATATCCGTTATTTGTTAGTTCTTCAGTTATACAATCAAATATTGCTTTTTTCTCAGATTGCGAAGGAAGCCCGATTTCTTCAAGCTTCTTCATGTTTGAGTTTACCCATGGAACATGTGCATAAGAAAAAGTAACAACTCTGTCGGGTTGCAATTCTAATACAGTCTTCATGTTTTCTAAGAATCGCTCTTTTGTTTGTAAAGGAAGACCATATATGAAGTCCAGATTAATAGCAATGTTGCGTTTGCGAAGAATAGCAAAGATGTCTGATAATGACAGAAGACTCGACTTGCGATGAACTGCATCCAATACATCTTGATGGAGATCTTGTACACCAATGCTTATCCGGTTAAAACCAGCTTCTGCAATCGCGATCCACTGTTCTTCAGATAAATATCCCGGATGACATTCGATAGCAATTTCGGGATTCTCAATTGTGTTGAATCTGGATAGAATATAGTTGTTCAAATCTTTAAGTATGGAAGGTGACAGAGCTGAAGGACTGCCTCCGCCATAATGAATTTGAGAGATTTTACGATCTTTATGTAATCGCTTTAAGACGAACTTTAACTCTTGTTTTAATGCAGCAATATAGTTGTCAACTGTTTCTTGCTTCATCATCGGATAAGAGTTACATCCGCAATAATAACACATATGCTTACAAAAAGGTATATGTATGTATATGCTTATATGCTTTGGATGATTTGTATTCGAATCATCCAGTGCTTGAATATAATCAGCTTCATTGAATGAGTCTGAAAAGAAATTGGCCGGAGGATAACTTGTATATCGGGGCACTGGAATGTTATATTTTTCAATAATCTGTGATGTCATTTTGAACTCTTTTTTCTGAAAATAAAAATAGCATATAATAATGTTACAAAAGCTAGCAGAACTTCTAATTTAAATAAACTCTGATAACTGAACATTTGTGCAAATTTACCACTTAAAATTGCAATTAGCATACTGCTAAGATGGGTAAGTACAGTTTGAATTGTAAAATCCGTTCCTTCGCGACCTTCTCTTACCCGATCCATCGAAGTAGTATAAACGCCAACTGTAGACATACCATAGCTACCCCAAATAAGACCTATACCTATGTAAAGTTGCAGCGTGTTAATTGTGTATTGAGATATGATTGAGAAATATAATGCTGATAATGTAACCATTGAGGCAAATACGATTCTCGACTTATATCTGCCAATATGTTTAATAAGTTGTCCTCCAAGAAAAGAGCAACAAAAACCGATTGAGGTTCCTACGACTCCAGACATAAAGCCAATTTCCTGGATCGAATATCCCATATCAACCATTAATGGGCGAAGCATAGATAAAATACCGATTATTCCGGAATACACCAATATTAAGAATCCTACCTGATCCCAGATAGATTTTCTGGCAAAAAAGCGAATGAAATCCCATCCACTTGCTTTGGTTCTTTTCTCTTGCGGCATGTCAGTCTTCTTTAAAAAGACCAAGGGTACTAATGCAATGAGTACAAATGCAGACAAGGAGGGTAGGATGGCATTCCACCCAAATTTTTTATAAAGCAGTAACAAAACACCACTTCCTATCATTGTTCCGGCAAAGCTGCCCATCGATTGCATGCTATTGACTAAACTTTTGTTTGTGTGATTAACACTACGGGCTGCTAATGCATCAGTTGCGATGTCTTGTGTAGCAGAAGCAACAAAAGAGGCCACGATCAGAATAGCTATTAATACGATATCAGTTTGTAAATCCAGCAGAGATACAAATAGAATTATTACAGCATAACATATCTCAGATCCGATAATCCATCGCTTGTAACTTGCTAATGTGTTTGTGTTTCGATCAATAAATGGAGACCAGAGAAATTTTATCAGCCAGGGGACTTTTATCAGCTGAAGCAGTCCTATGGCTGTAAGGGAAAAATCCTGTTGTCTCATCAAAACCGGAATAACAGTACTTAAAAAACTCATTGGAATAGATTGAGCAATGTAAAGACTGAAAAATGTGGAAAGTTTAAGCGCTTCGTGCTTTTTCATGAATCAAATATGATTTTAATATTATATTGTTCGAAAATAATAATAAAAGTGGGTAAAACATATATTTTACCCACTTCCTTTTATTAAGTATCTAAATTTTCGCTATATCTAAAATGAATAAGATAGATCAACGCCGAAAGTTCTTGGACGAGCTTTTTGAATATATGAATTTCCAAGAGCCTCAAAATAGAATGACGAATGTTCTGAATTTGTGATATTCTTCATCCAAAGGGCGGTTGTGAATCGCTGAATACTAAAAGCAGCTCTTGCTGATAAAGTATTATAGAAATCTTGCTTCATTGTGTTTTTGTCATTCCAGTACAACGCTCCAACACCATTGTATTGGAGTGAAAGATTTATTCTGGTAAATATCGTTTCTCCTTTTGGGTAAATTGCATAATTAATATTTCCGGCAACACTGTTTTTAGGAACATAAGGGAGGTAATTATCTTTAAAATCATATTTACCATCGTTGTATTCTTTGAAAGTAGCATGCGTGTAGCCATAGCTGGTCTGAAGATCCAATCCGGGAATGATTTGCCAGTTCGCACTCCATTCAAAACCTTTGCTTGCTGATTTACCCGCATTCTTAAGTAGAGAACCACGCCCTGTTGACAAGGGTTGATATACTTGTTGATCAGACCAGTCAATGTAGAATATTGCAAAATCCGTATTGAGCTTTCCGTTTGCAAAACTAAGTTTAGTTCCTACTTCATAGTTCCAGCTATGTTCGGGCTTGAAAGTTCTTTCGTCTTCTGTAACAAAAGATGTATTAAACCCACCAGCTTTATATCCTTTTGTGACTGTTGCATAAACTCGTTTATTGTCTTTAAAGGTGTATTGTAATGATGCTTTGGGTGAAAATTGGCCATGTTTGAGATAATGTTTGAATTCATCCTGCAAAACACGTCCTTTTGATTCTGTAATCGTGTAATATCGATATTTCATATCGGAATACTCAATATCATAACGAGCTCCGAGTGTTAAAGCCAGATTTTTAATGAATAAGTTGTTAGCTGTTGCCTGTGTGAAGAATGAAACACCATAAGAAGGATTTTCGTAATACTTATCACTAAGCATATTGGCAGGTTTTGCTTCCTTTTTATATTGCATAGCAACTTGCTTATCCATACCTTGATAAAATCCAAAGATTCCACCTATCCAATCTATGAATTCATTTTTTGAATTTTTGAATTCTAATTCTTGTGAAATCATATTTTGTTTTTCGTGTTGATTGATATAATATTTATCAATCGGTGAAAAATCCTGGTCGATGCCTTGGTGTCCTTTGTAATATTGATAGCTAGTGCGAGATGTGAATATGAATTTGTTATGAATGAAATTTGCTATAACACCGTTTGAACTTAATTCTCGTCGATAGAAGCTCTTGTCATTGTAGTCAACTTCTGTTGGTTTATGAGTGATTGTATCAACAAGCATATAAGGGTATCCCGACTGATCGGAATATTCGTAATTTGATATTAGGTTGATATCCCATTTATCTTTATTGTATCTTAATCGGATTCTACCACCTCCGGAGTTCATTTTATCCGCTTTTGAATCAGTCGTAACATTATAGAAATAGCCTCCGTTGTGTAAATAATTGCCTGTTACAGAAAAACCCCAATTGTCATTTATTTTCTGATAATGAGAAACAGAGCTGTTTAGTCTATCGTAATTGCCGGTAGAAAGATTGATGTGAGTGCCTTCGTAAGATAAAGGTGAGTGAGTTGTTACGTTTATGATCCCGCCCATAGTGTTTCTGCCGTATAAAGTTCCTTGCGGTCCCCTTAGTACTTCAATCATAGCGACGTCCGCAAAGTCGAAATCAAATGTTGATTTTTCAAAATAAGGAACACCATCTACATAAAGTCCGACAGATGGGGAATTAATTCTGGATCCAATGCCACGAATATATATAGGAGATGTTAATTTCGTTCCATAATCAGGCATAAAAAGATTAGGAATCATTAAGCTGAAATCTTTAATGTTTGTAACATTCCGATTTTTTAGTTCTGTACTTTTCATAACAGATGCAGAGATAGGCAGTAAGCTTAATTGGCCCCTTTCTTTATTGGCCGAAATAACAACATCTGTGATGATAACATTTTTAATAGAGTCTCCTTCAGCTATTTCTGAAGTTGTTTCTGATTTTTTGTGTTCGGATGAAAAACCAGTTGCAGAAATAGATAACAAGCTTAGAGTTACAGCAACTTTTGATATCATATACCTTAGTTAATCATATGTCTTTTAATAGACATATACTTGTTTGTATTTATAATATTTACAATATTTTGATGGGAACAAATATAGATATTATGATTTGAAAAGTGATTGGCTTTAGATATTTTATGCTTGTGTTAAAATAATGGACGCCGTCTTATGATAGTTGTGTCGCTGGATATGATTGAAGGTTAACGAAATAGCTGTTTGTATAAAATATGGCTGTAGTATCTATGTGTTAAATAAATAAGTTATCTTTGCAGGTAGATGAATTATTGAGTATGGCAAAGAATAGAAAAGATAATCAAGCTCTTAAGCCTTTTGCGTTAGGAGCTCTTGTAATAGGAATGCTTTGGGGAACAAGTCTGTTTCCGGAATTGAAGATAAATGGTTTTTCGCCTAAGAAGATAAATATACTCTCGGACATTACCAGAGCAAATAATCAACCACTGATACCGGATGATAATCAAATATATCTGGATAGCTTGCAGGCTGTAAGAGATTCTTTGGAAAATGAATACAAATTGAGGATGCTAGCGTCTAAGATGGACTCTTTGCGTGAAATCAAAAAAGATTCTATCCGAAAAATGGCCATGTTGCGAATTGATTCTTTAAAAAATAACACCATAGCTTTTGAGGATTTTTCAATTGGACAGGATGCTTTAGAGCAATTCTATAAAACATTACACGGCAGATCAAAAATAGGCAGACCGGTACGAATTGCTTTTTTAGGTGATTCATTTATAGAAGGTGATATAATGGTTTGTGATATACGTGAGTCTCTTCAAAATAAATTCGGTGGACATGGTGTAGGGTTTGTTCCAATGGCATCAATTGTAGCGGCGTACACACCTACGATTAAGCATGGATTTAAAGATTGGACTACATATTCTATCATTAATAATAAATACAAGGATTATCCTTTTACACTTACAGGAGTTGCATTTAAACCAGAGATAGGGGCTTACGCGAATTTCGAAGGTGTAAAGTGGCGGGCAAATCTGGATACGGTTTCATGTGCTCGCGTTTTATACCGGAATAGTAAAAATGTATCCATTGATATGGTTGTGAATAACAAAGATTCGATGAGATATGAACTTCCGGATCAATCTCAGATATCACAATTGATTGTAAAAGGAGAGATTGGTAATTTGAAAATGAAGGTCGTAGGGTCTGATGATGTAGAAATACTTGGTGTCGTTTTAGAAGATAACGCCGGTGTTACTGTAGATAATTATTCAATCAGAGGTAATTCGGGTATTTTAATGCACAGGGTTGATATTACGCAGACAAAAGAACTTCAAAAATTGATGAGTTATGACTTGGTCGTTTTGCAATATGGTGTTAATGCTGTAGAACGGGACGTATTAAGTTACTCGGGTTATCGTAAACAAATGGTTTCTGTTATTAATAAATTGAAACAAGCATTGCCTAATACCAGCTTCTTACTATTGAGTGTACCTGACAGGTCAACATTAGTAGAAGGAGAATTTGTTACAATGAATGGTATTCCGGCAATGATTAAAGCACAGAAAGAAATTGCTCAGGAATGTGGAGTTGCTTTTTGGAACATGTATGAGGCAATGGGTGGCTATAATAGTATGGTCGGTTTTGTCGCTAAAAATTGGGGCAGTAAAGACTATACGCATATTAGCCACGCAGGAGGAAGGTATATTGCATCAGCATTTGTGAAGGCACTGTTGCTTGATAAGGAAAAATATGATGCGCTGATTAGTATAGATAAGGAAGTTGCTTATGAATAAATTAAAGATACTATTGCTGTTATTGCTTTTTTCTCTCTTTTCAGGATTTTTACTTAAGTCTGAAAAATCAGAGGATAAGATCACCATACTACTTGATAGTCTGGAGTCCTTACAAATTGATACTTCGATCTATCAATATAAATTTATCAGTAAAGAAAAGAATATAATTCATGATTCTACTCAAACATTATATTCTTTATATCGGAGAATGGTTGATCTGAAAAGACGGAAAGATACCGTTTTATCTATAGTGCATATAGGAGATTCCCATATTCAGGCGGGATTCTTAAGTGGTAGAATGATGAGGCTATTGCAAAATGATTTTGGAAATGCTGGACGAGGCTTGATTGTACCTCTTCGTTTGGCTAAAACAAATGAACCACTGGATTACAAAATTACGTCGTCGGTAGCTTGGAACGGAAATAGATTAATTCAACGAAATGCTCAAAATATAAGTGGAATTGGTGGTGTAGTAATTGAAGCGAATTCTGATAAGATAGATTTTACAATATCGCTTTCGAATACAAGTGCTCAGGATTATGCCTTTGATCAGATTACGATCTTTTCTGATCCGAATGCGCCTCTGTTATATCCTGATTCTGCATCCATTGAAAATTGCACAATTGAAAAAACTAGTCCTTTTGCGTATGAACTGAAATTAAATGCATTGACAGATTCGGTTTCATTAAAGGCTAAAGCAATGACGGCTGAGGCTAGTAATAAATTTTATGGCTTTTTATTGAGGAATGGTAACCCCGGAGTTTTATATCACAGTATAGGAGTAAATGGTGCACATTATCTGGATTATCAGAAAGGATTGGTGTTTGAGCAGACTAAGGCTCTAAATCCGGATTTAATAATTCTATCACTGGGGACGAATGAAGCATTCGGGAGAAATCTGAATTATTCTGAATTTAAACGTCAGGTTGAAGTGACTGTTGCAAAACTTAAATCTGAAAATCCTCAGGCGAAATTGCTTATAACAATCCCTCCTCAGTGCTATGAGAAACGACGCGTAAATAAAAAATTGGTTTATGAGCCGAACCAAAAAATTAAAACGGTCAGAAAAGTATTAGTAGATTTTGCAAATGAACAGGGGATTGCCTGGTGGGATTTATATGAAGTGACAGGTGGTAACGGTTCTGCAAAACAGTGGTATGTAAATAAATTAATGTCGAAAGATCGGATTCATTTTACAGAAGAGGGATATAAATTGCAAGCCGATATTTTATATAATGCGTTTCAGAAATCATATAATGGATACCTAAATGCACAGAACTAAAGTATTTTGATGATAAATCGGATACTACAGCTAAAATAGCAGAACTATTCATAAAAAAGAGCGTACGATTGAAATATCAATGTACGCTCTTTTTTTATTACGGCTTAAATGATTGTTTGGTCTACTTGTTTAAATCATATTCCTTTAAATGTTCCTGCAAACGTTGTCTTGCAAAGAAAATACGACTTTTTACTGTTCCTAAAGGTAATCCCATTTTATCTGCAATTTCCTGATATTTATAGCCTGCAACGTGCATAGAAAATGGAATTCGGTATTCAGGAGAGAAACTATTAATTGCATTTGTAATCTCTTTAACAGAGAATGAGCCTTCCGGCGTATCAAATCCTGACTCCTGAGGTAGATTTAAATGATACAAATCCTCGGTTTGGTCAACCATGGTTTGATTACGAACCAAGCGTCTATAGTTGTTGATAAATATATTGCGCATGATTGTAAATACCCATCCTTTAAAATTAACATTATCGTAATACTTTTCCTGGTTATCAAGAGCTTTCAAGGTTGTGTCCTGAAGAAGATCCTCCGCATCATCGCGATTCGCAGTAAGCGTATAAGCAAAACTCTTAAGATTGTCTTGCAATGCTAATAATCTTTCGCTAAAATCTGTAATTGCCATAATATTAATTTTTAAGCGGGTTATACATTTATTTCATCTCTCTGCGGCAAATATAAACATAATATTGAAATATCCAAATAAAACTCTGATATTTTTCATATTTAACATATTTGAAGTATTTATAAATGGATAGTATTTCCATTAAAATATTAAATGAGCTGTATTTTTGGATCAGCAGATAGTTACAGTTGTCAGTGTTCTATATTAAGTTTTTCCTGGCTGACGGATATCTAAAAAGTAGATCTATGCTTTAGATTCTTACAAAGAATCTTACTACTAACAAAATTTGAAGTTTTATCTGCAACATCTGCAACGCACATACAAACAACTATGTCATAGGTAATTACGCGTTGCAGATCAAATTTCATCTGCAACCATCTGCAACAGCGTGAATCCCGATCCACAAAGGGTTTCGGGATGATGTTGCAGATGTTGCAGATAAAACGCAAAAAAAAATCTTTTGTAGAGAGAGCTTAAAGAGAATCCGGAGATTGTCAAAATTGTACGGTGTATCTCTGAAAAGATACGCCGTTTCATTTAAAAGATACACCGTATCGTTGTGAAGATATACCGTATCTTTTCAGAGATATACTGTATCGTTATGAGCTATTTTACAAATTTCCCTTATCTAATCAGATTTACATACGTATGTAAATTATTTTTG
>JBOFKE010000310.1:0-3059 GCA_051657185.1 Bacteroidales bacterium
AATGCTTCGCGGGAACCGGTGAATTATGTTCTTCCTCCGGGAGTATCCCGCATGGAAGATCCGGCTCAACCCGAAGCAAGAGAATTAAATGAGCAGTCGTTAGTCTTAAATGTACAGAATCTATCTCCATCTGATGCGAGGGCTGTTTACAAGAATACGGCATTGGATATGCGGCAATATAAAAGACTGCAAATGTTTGTTCATGCAGAAAAGTTGATTGATGATGCTACAGATTTGCTAAGTGGTGAATTGAGTATTTTCTTGCGTATCGGATCAGATTTTCAAAGTAATTATTATGAGTATGAAATACCTTTATGCTTGACGCCGAAGGGATTTTATAATAATAGTACTCCCGATCGTGAGATTGTATGGCCGAAACAAAATATGTTTGATTTACCTTTAGATCTCTTTACGAATCTGAAATTAGAAAGAAACAGGGAAAAACGGGTTGTCGGATCAAATGTATCTTTTGTGACGCCTTATTCGGGGATTGATCCGGATAAACCTGAAAATCGGGTTACTATTATTGGAAATCCATCTCTGTCAGATGTTAAGATAATGATGATCGGAATCCGTAACAATATGGATGCAATTAAGTCGGGCGAAGTTTGGGTAAATGAGTTACGTCTGTCACACTTTAATGAAGAAGGAGGTTGGGCAGTTCAGGGAAATTTGAATATCTCGCTGTCTGATATAGCAAATGTGAATTTTAATGGACGAAAGGAAACAGCCGGTTTCGGTTCGGTAGAACAGTCTGTCACAGAAAGGCGGATAGATGACTTTTATCAATATGATATAGCAGCTAATATAGATGCCGGACGCTTTTTACCTCGCCAGATGAAGCTTAAAATTCCGATATATTATGCTTATTCAGAACAGGTAATTACACCTAAGTATAATCCGCTTGATCAGGATATAACGATGTCAGATGCTATGCATGAAGTGTTAAACAAGGCGGAGCGGGATTCTGTTAAGCGATTTGCTCAGGATATAATTCGAAATAAAAGTTTTAGTATAACTAATTTAAAGATTGATGTGGCAAGTAAACGACCTATGCCTTATGATCCGGCAAACTTTGCATTGAGTTATGGCTTCAATAATTTAGAAAAATATAGTCCATCAGTCGCATTTGAGCGCTCTGCTGATTATAGAGGTAACTTATCATATTCTTATACACCGATATATAAAGGATGGGAGCCTTTTAAAAAAATAAAAAACAACAGTTTGAAGATAGCGAAAGAAATTCAACTTAATTATTTGCCACAAAATATATCATTCACAACTTCTATGATGCGCTATTATTGTGAATCTATGTATAGGAATATTAGTGCACCGGGTGATGTTGACGAAGGTCTTCTTTCGTTTCGTAAGGATTTTCTCTGGGATCGTGAATTCGTGTTGAGATGGAATTTGACAAAACATGTTAGATTTTTGTATCGTAGCGGAACTAATGCTCGTGTTGATGAGCCTGATGGGCGTGTAAACAGGCGAGAGTTACCGGACGAATATCGATTATGGAAAGATTCTGTTATGATGAGTATTGCAGGATTAGGTCGTCCCATGGATTTTGCACAAACAGCAAATTTTCAGTTTACTGTACCTATTCAAAAAATTCCGGCATTAAATTGGACATCTTTGGATCTCAGATATACATCTACGTATAATTGGGAACGCGGTGCTGTAATTGATCCTGAGACGGACAGGGGAAATATCATTCGTAATACAGGAAGCTGGAATGGAGATTTACGTATGAATTTTGAAGGACTTTATAATAAATCCGGATTTCTTAGACGAGTGAATCAGCACTTTTCCTCTAAAAATAAGTTGAAAGGAATTAAATCAACGTCTATATCAGGTACGGGGAAGATGAAGCACGCTCAAAGGTTGTTGCTTAAGAAAGATGAAAAACGGTTGGTTCGCCATAATTTAAATACTCGTAACGTGACTGTTTCAGCAAAAGATCAGGACAGCACATCTGTGAAAGTGTATTTTACGGTGCGTGATAATAATTCGATTCAGATACATTCAGATAAAACTCAGGAGTTGAAATTAGTTATTTATCCAGCTAAAGAACAAAGTTATTCGAAATGGTACGAGGCTGCTTTATATACTTCACGAGCTCTAATGTCTTTTCGGACGGTGTCAATAGGTTACAGACGTAATGGTGGATTACATTTGCCATCTTTTAATCCCGAAGTTGGGGATATGTTTGGGCAGCGACGTGTTCGGGGTGCTTTATCACCGGGACTGGATTTCGCTTTTGGATTCACAGATGCAGGCTACATAGACAAGGCAATAGACAGAGGATGGATGGTAATCAATGATTCTGTAATTACACCTGCTATGTCGAACATGAATGAAGATATTCAGGTACAGGCTCAGATAGAGCCAGTCAAAGGACTTAAAATTCTTCTGACTACGCATCGGACGCAAGGACGCAATAATCAGATAAATTTTATGTATGAAGGTCGTCCGATAATTCAGACAGGTAATATTTCAATGAGTTTCATGGCGCTGTCATCTGCTTTGCGAACTTCAAATGCACGAAAGGGTTATCAGTCTGATTTCTTTGATCGGTTTGTCGCTTATCGGGATATTATATCTCGTCGTATTACAAATAAATATATGGGGTCATTATATCCGCATCAGGGGTTTATGAGCGGAGACGTTTTAGCAGGAAAACCCTATGATCCGGAAGTCTCACCAGTCAATAAAAACACTACAGATGTGTTGATTCCTGCTTTTCTTGCCGCATATACCGGACGAAACCCTCAAAAAGTGTCTTTGTCTTTCTTTCCGGCTTTATTCAGTATGATTCCCAACTGGAGACTTTCATATGACAGATTAGGGCAATTACCTGTTATTAAAAAGTACTTTAAAAGCTTTAATCTGAGCCATGCCTATAAGTGTACTTACGATATAGCCAATTATTCGACATTTATAAACTATGCAGAGTCTGATGATGGTTACGGTTATGTACAAGATTATTTGACAAAACAGCCTATGCCATCTTCTATGTTTGATATTGGGTCTGTTGTGATAAATGAGAGCTTTAGTCC
>JBOFKE010000311.1:0-5684 GCA_051657185.1 Bacteroidales bacterium
CCAAAAGCGCTTGAATTCAGCGGTGATACCTCGGTATGGCGTAAAGTTACAGCCCTTCCGAATGTTGATCTTGTTTATGTAGCTACGGACTGGAAAAGCCATGCAACAATTGGTATGCAAGCTATGAAAGATGGCAAACACGTTGCTATTGAAGTACCTGCTGCTATGACGATGGCTGAAATCTGGGGACTAATCAATACGTCTGAAAAAACGCGTAAACACTGTATGCAATTAGAAAACTGTGTTTATGATTTCTTTGAATTAACCACATTGAACATGGCTCAACAAGGATTATTCGGAGATCTTATTCATGCTGAGGGTGCTTATATTCATGGTTTGCAACCGTTCTGGGGTGCATACTGGAATAACTGGCGTATGGATTACAACCAAAATCACCGTGGAGATGTTTACGCAACACACGGAATGGGTCCTGCTTGTCAGGCTTTAAATATTCACCGTGGCGATAAGATGAACTTCCTTGTATCTATGGATACTAAACCATTGCAAAATCCTGCTTATATTAAAGAGAAAACAGGAAAAGAGCCTGAGAGTTTCCGTAATGGTGACCATACAATGACAATGATCCGTACTGAAAACGGAAAAACAATCCAGATCCAGCACGATGTTACTTCTCCAAGACCCTATAACCGTATGTATCAATTAAGCGGTACAAAAGGTTTTGCGAACAAATATCCGACAGAAGGTTATGCTTTAGACTCAAAAGAAATCGGTTCGGATGTAGCTCCAAATCATGAAGATCTTAATGCGCACAGCTTTGTTCCTGATGAGGTGAAAAAAGCATTAATGGCAAAATACAAACATCCGATCGTAAAAGACATTGAAGACAAAGCAAAACGCGTAGGCGGTCATGGCGGAATGGACTTCATCATGGATTATCGTTTGATCTATTGTTTGCAAAACGGGCTTCCTTTGGATATGGATGTTTATGATTTAGCAGAGTGGTGCTGTCTGGCTCCTCTGACAGAAATATCATTAGACAATAACTCTGCCCCTGTAGAAATTCCGGATTTCACACGTGGCGCCTGGAATAAAGTAAACAAATTAGAGTTTTACCAATAAAATATTTATTATATAATCTTTTAAATCATGCATGGCGAAAAGCTGCTCAAGTGAATTGAGCAGCTTTTTTTATATAAAACATCAAACTTATTATTTTGACAGAAATTACTGGTTCAAAGAATACAAAACGTTTTTTTGCACTTCTCTATCCATTCATAATACATAATCAAAATCGATCAAACCCCATCAAAATGATAATACATTCAAACTATAAGAAGGCATTAGCTGTTGATTTTATGGTATAGCTCTTTCTTATTATAAATGAAATGATCTATATTTGCCCTAAATATAATATTCTGAATTATGCAAAACGAATTCTACCAAACATCCATCCTCCTTATCTACACAGGAGGTACTATCGGTATGATAGAAAATCCAGAGACCGGAATTTTAGAACCTTTCAATTTCCAACATATTCAGACTCATGTTCCCGAATTAAAACGTTTCGGCTTTAATATATCAACGATCCAGTTTAATCCGACTATTGACTCTTCGGATATGGAGCCGGAAATTTGGGCTAAACTGGTAAAAACGATCGTAGATAATTACAACGACTACGATGGATTTGTCATTTTGCATGGTACAGATACAATGGCTTATACGGCTTCGGCTTTGAGCTTCATGCTTGAGAACCTTTCGAAGCCTGTCATTCTGACTGGCTCGCAATTACCTATCGGACGATTACGGACGGATGGTAAAGAGAATCTGATTACATCAATCGAGATTGCAGCTGCAAAAGAAAACGGTAAACCAATCATTTCGGAAGTGTGTATCTTCTTCCAAAATCACCTGATGCGAGGAAACAGAACTGCTAAAATAAATGCGGAGCATTTCAATGCATTCAGATCAAACAATTATCCGCCTTTGGCGAGATCAGGTGTTCATATTAAATATGAAAAGAATGTCATATATCAGGCTATTTCACCTAAGCCGCTAAAAGCTCATTATAAGCTCGATTCAAATGTTGTTATTCTGAAGCTGTTCCCGGGAATAAGCAAAGAAACTGTGGATGCTATCCTGAACATTCCGGGCTTAAAAGGAGTTGTATTAGAAACTTAC
Organism: Bacteroidales bacterium; assembly: GCA_051657185.1. Taxonomy (GTDB): domain Bacteria; phylum Bacteroidota; class Bacteroidia; order Bacteroidales; family UBA7332; genus UBA7332. Next base: position 2,140 of record JBOFKE010000311.1, read on the forward strand.
GGAACTGGTAATGCAACTACCCGTGACTGGTTCTTAGAATCATTGAAAAATGCAATTGATCGAGGTATTGTAATCGTAAACGTGACGCAATGCCAAAGCGGTGGTGTGGAGATGCAACGATACGGAACAGGAAATACGCTTTACGAAATTGGTGTAGTCAGTGGATACGACAGTACCGTTTCTGCCGCAATTACGAAGCTAATGTTCTTATTCGGACATGACCTGACGGCATCAGAAGTACGGGAATACATGCAATGTTCATTAATCGGAGAAGTTACTATCAACAATAATTATTATGACTAAAAAAGCTCCTTTTTTATTGGTTGTCTGGATTGTGTTCATGTCTGTTATAGGCAGTTGTACTCCAAAAACTCAACCTCTTGCATCAAATGATATACAATTTGATTCATTGGCTTCGGTCGATAGTCAGGTTATTATGCTTGATACGATTGCTGCAAAATGTAAAGTAAAAATGATGCTGGATTTCCCTGTTAAATGCAGCGATAAATATGATTTAAAGCAATTGCAGGAACTTTTCATTCATGCGATGATTGTTTCGAATATGCAGGTTCAATCGCCTGAAGAAGCTATGTTGCAATACAAAGATTCTTGCTTCAATGATTTCAATATGCAAATAGCAGATCTGCAAAAAATGCTTCCGAACTTTAAAGAAGATCCTCCGGCATTTGTAACAGATTTTTATCATCAAAAAGACGTATTGCCCGTTTTCAACAAAGCTGACTTCCTAAGCATTGCAAGCAATTTCTATGACTTCACAGGAGGCGCTCATGGCTATGGTGCAGAAATATATAAAAATTATGATCTGCAAACGATGAAACCAATTGTGTTGGCTGATATCTTTGCGGAAGAAAACTTTGAAAAAGTTGCAGAGCTTATCGTCGAGCAACTGGTAAAAGATTATCATGTAGAGTCTCCTCAGCAATTAGAAGAAACGGGATTCTTTAACATTAAGCAAATTGTGCCTACTGAAAACTTCTGTCTTACAGATTCTGCACTGCTCTTTTCATACACACGCTATGATATTGCACCTTATTCAATGGGACAGATTAATGTAGAAATCAGTTACAGTCAATTAAAACCATTTACTAAATCGAACAGTGTGATTAGTCGGTTATATACTAAATAAATAGTCACCTGGAATAAAAAATACATCTATGAACGAAGAGATAATCTATAAATATTTTCCAAATCTAAGTGAGACTCAGAAAGAGCAATTTAAAGCTTTATACGGGCTTTATCTGGAATGGAACGCTAAGATTAACGTAATCTCACGTAAGGATATCGATAATCTTTATGAACATCATATATTACATTCGTTAGCGATAGCTAAGTTTATATCATTCACTCCCGGGACTAAGATCATGGACTTAGGTACAGGCGGCGGTTTTCCGGGAATACCCTTAGCAATTATGTATCCCGAAGTTGAGTTCTTATTGAATGATCGTATCAATAAAAAACTAACTGTCGGCAGAGAAGTAGCCGAAGCTATCGGATTGAAGAATGTAAGCTTCCGTCATTGCGGTGCCGAAGAGATCAAAGAACAATTTGATTTTGTTGTCAGTCGTGCCGTGATGCCATTACCTGATTTGATCAAAATTATTCGTAAAAACATCTCTAAAGAGCAACATAACGGTATCCCGAATGGACTTATCTGTCTGAAAGGCGGTGATCTTATTCAGGAATTAGCTCCTTACAGACGTGTTGCAATAATCGAAGATATTAAAGATTATTTTACAGAAGCATTCTTTGATACAAAGAATGTGATTTATGTACCCCTTTAATCACACATGGAACTATGCTTATAAAAATATTTACTTTTAATCCGGTCAGTGAATGTACTTACATCTTAGTTGATGAACCCAGCAAGGAAGCTGTAATCATTGATTGTGGTGCATTCTACAATGAAGAAAAAGAAGAGTTGAGAGAATATATTGTAGATAATGGGTTAATTGTCAAATACATTCTCAATACGCATCTTCACTTTGATCACTGTTTCGGTGTTTCTTTTGCCACTCAGACATTTGGTACGTCAATGGGAGCAAATAAAGAGGATGCTTACCTTCTTTCTGCTTATAATGCTTCTGCTGCAAGATTTGGTATTCGCATTAACGATTCTGCTCCACGTATCGGATTTAATATTGAGGAAGGTATGAGCTTTAAGTTTGGATCAGAAGAGCTTCAGGCTTTACATGTGCCGGGTCATACTCCGGGTAGTATAGCTTTTTATTCACCGACTTCTAAATGTGTCTTTGTCGGCGATGCATTATTCAAAAACAGCATCGGACGTACAGACTTGCCGGGTGGTAATTTCGAGCAACTGATCAATTCTATTAAAACTAAATTATTACCTCTTCCAGAAGAAACTGTCGTATATTCAGGTCATGGTGAATCTACAACAATAAAAGACGAGAAAAGATACAATATGTATCTGCGCTAAATAAAAAAAGGAGGCTGAAACCTCCTTTTTTCAATATAATCAACCTTTATCATCAATGAAGAAATCTTTTATCATTATCTCCGTATTATCATTATTCGGATGGGGATGTGTATATGCACAAAGTATTGATTTATTACCTGAAAAATCCTTTACATCAGGAATTGAAGGACCTATAACAGACAAACAGGGGAACATTTATGTAGTCAACTATGCAAAGGAAGGAACCATTGGAAAGATTTCTCCTTCAGCTGCTGCCGAATTATTCGTGGAGCTCCCCGCTACTTCAATAGGGAACAGTATTCGTATAAATTCGAAAGGGAATTTAATTATTGCAGACTATACCAATCATAATTTACTTGAGCTCAATCCTGCGAACAAGCAAATCCGGATTTATGCTCACTCGGACAAAATGAATCAACCCAATGATTTGGCAATATCTGCTCATACGGGAATAATCTATGCATCCGATCCTGCCTGGAAAGAATCAACAGGACAGCTTTGGGCTATTTACCCGAACGGGACTTGCGAACTTATTGAGTCTAATATGGGTACAACCAATGGTATTGAACTTTCTCCGGATCAAAAAAATCTTTATGTCAATGAATCTGCTCAACTTAATTTATGGAAATATGATATAGATTCAAAAGGCAAACTCTCTAAAAAGAAACTCATTCATAAGTTTGAAGGATATGGCTTAGACGGAATGAAGTGCGATAAAGAGGGGAATATCTATGTAACACGTTATGATAAAGGTACAATTGAAGTATTAACTCCTCAGGGACAAAAAGTAAAGGAATATACTTTAAAGGGGAAACAGCCTTCGAATTTAACATTCAGTCCGGATGGAACGAAGCTGTATGTTACTCTGCAAGACCGAGGTACAATTGAAGTAATTAATTTAGAATAACAAAAAAGTCAATGAGAACACTATTTATTTTATGCCTGATCACCATTTACTCTTTTTCTGCTCAGGCTGCAAAGGTTGATACTGTTTCTGTTTACAGTCCGTCAATGAAAAAATATATCAAGAATGTAGTTATACTTCCTGAAAAAACAAACAAAGATATGCCGGTGGTTTTTATGCTAC
>JBOFKE010000312.1:0-2398 GCA_051657185.1 Bacteroidales bacterium
AGGTTGACTCGATCCCTCTTAACGAAGGAGGTGGCGTTATCCTGAAGAAAGTATTGAAGGAAGGAACCGGAACGGTTAATCCTTATTTCAACAGCAATGTGAAAGTTTACTATACCGGTAAACGTCTGAAAGACGGATCTGATGCTACAGAGGATATGATTACTTTCGACACAACTTACAAAATTACAAATGTACCGGGAACAAACCCTTCGGTACCTTGTACTGAAGAGCAATTAAAAGAGTATAATAAGCCCGCTACATTTGCAGTTAATTCACTGATCAGAGGTTGGACTTATGCATTGCAACACATGGTTGTCGGAGAAAAAGCAGAAGTGGTTATTCCATGGATTCTGGGATACGGCATCCAGGGGAACGGATCAATTCCTCCATACTCGACTTTGATCTTCGAAATCGAATTGGTTGAGATTATCAATAACTAATAACGATTCGTCACGAACGATATACCAAACGAGGGTCTTTGCATCGAAGCGAAGACCCTCGTTTAGTAAAATAACCGGACAACCAATTTTAAACCTGTGTTGTTCTATATATATCTATTTTTAGCAAGATAAATCATGTACACAACAGATACAATATGTGCCGTATCTACGGCTCCCGGAGTTGGTGGTGTTGCCGTTATCCGCGTATCGGGTAAAGAGGCTGTCGAGATCGTTGCACGCATCTTCCGCCCCTTCAATCCAGCTAAATCACTTCTGACACAAAAAGCCTATACACTTTCGTACGGGACTATTCATAAAGGCGACGAACAAATCGATGATGTACTCATCTCGCTTTTTCGCGCTCCTCACTCTTTCACGGGTGAAAACACAATCGAAATCACTTGCCACGGTTCGGTTTATATCCAGCAACAAATCATGCAATTGCTGATCCAAAACGGATGTCGTACTGCCCGTGCAGGTGAATTTACCCAACGTGCCTTTCTGAATGGAAAAATGGACCTTTCGCAGGCCGAAGCCGTAGCCGATCTGATCGCGTCTACTTCTGCTGCTACTCACCGGCTGGCTCTTTCGCAGATGCGTGGTGGATTCAGTAAAGAATTGGGGAATCTTCGCCTTGAACTATTGAATTTCGTTTCTTTGATGGAACTTGAACTCGACTTCAGTGAAGAGGAGGTTGAATTTGCTGATCGCTCTGCCTTATTAACACTGGCTGCTGATATCAAATCAATCATCCGCAAGCTTGCTGACTCTTTTAGCGTAGGTAATGCCGTTAAGAATGGCGTACCTGTAGCTATCATTGGTGAGACCAACGCAGGAAAATCAACATTGCTGAACGCGTTGTTAAACGAGGAAAAAGCCATCGTTTCGGATATTCACGGTACAACACGTGATGTAATCGAAGATACGATCACCCTGCAAGGAATTTCCTTCCGCTTTATCGACACTGCCGGTATCCGCGAAACGGAAGACACGATTGAAAGCATCGGTATTCAGCGCTCTTTCTCAAAAATGGAACAAGCCTCTATCGTTCTTTGGATGATCGACTCTTCAAGTGAAACGGATGCACTGATTGCCTTAGGCGAAAACATCCTGAACCGTATCGACCCAAGCCGTCTGATTCTTGTATTCAATAAAGCCGATCTTCTTTCAGCGGATGAATTACGCGAAAAAGCAGAAGCCCTTACCGATGCTTTAGGTAATAACCTGCCTTATCTGGCTATCTCTGCGAAAAACGGATTACATATCACCGAGCTGGAACAAAAGCTTGTAGAAGCTTCTCACATTCCTGAAATCGGACAAAACGATGTCATCGTAACCAATATGCGCCACTACGAAGCGCTGGTGAACGCTCTTCAGGCTATTGACCGCGTTATCGACGGACTTACCAACGGTATTTCTGGCGACTTTGTCAGCCAGGATATCCGAGAGTGTATGTTCTACCTAGGCGAAATCACAGGGGACATATCACCGGATGACGTACTTGGTAATATTTTCAAAAACTTTTGTATCGGCAAATAAAAAGCCAATCACAAACGATATACATATACCACTAATAATCAAAAAGCACTCATTTAGAGTGCTTTTCTTGTTTATACAATTAATCATTAGAAGGCTATAAAACTCATTTTTATTCCTATTTTTGTATCAAGTTTGTACCACGACTCTACAACTCATACAACCTAATAAACAAGTAGTGTATTATTGGGACGCATTGAGACATATTGAGACGTCATGACACATAAAGATAGGAGAAACTATGGCATCTAACATTAAAATTGAACGTGTTTGCTTATTCTGTAAGAATAGCTTTATAGCACGTACAACAACCACTAAGTACTGTTCTCATAAATGCGCTTCAAGGGCATATAAAGAACGTGCTCGAGATAATAAAATTCAGTTAGCTACTGAGTCGAAAACCATACTCACTAAAAAGATAA
>JBOFKE010000313.1:0-3136 GCA_051657185.1 Bacteroidales bacterium
TGACATTTGAACAATTAAAACTTTCAATTTCCTTACGAAAAGCTATTGAAAAAAAAGGATATAAATTCCCGACACCCATCCAAATCGAGGCTATACCTCATGCTCTTGAGTGTAAAGACATTATTGCTTGCGCACAGACAGGAACGGGAAAAAGTGCAGCATTCTGTTTGCCTGTATTACATCATATTGAATTAAACAAAAGCTCTTTTGGCTATATTGGCATACAAGCGCTTATCCTTGCTCCGACAAGAGAACTTGTCACACAAATTGACGAATCTCTTACGACTTACGGCGAATTTACTTCTATTAATCACACTACCCTGTTTGGCGGTATACCCCGTAAAGTTCAGATCGATTATCTGAGCAGGGATATTGATATACTCACTGCTACTCCGGGACGTTTACTCGATATGATAGAAAGAGGTTATGTCGATTTGAGTCATGTGAAATATTTTATCCTCGATGAGGCTGACAATATGCTGAATCTGGGTTTTATTCAAGAGGTACACAAAGTTATTGATTTGCTCCCGGACAATCGGCACAGTATGCTTTTCTCCGCCACCATCCCCTATGAGATAAGACAGCTTTGTGATTCGCTTCTCCAAAACCCCCTTCGGATCGATATCAAAGCCGATCCGCAAGAAACAAGCCTGATAGAAGAGTCTCTCTATTATGTTGAAAAAGAACTCAAAAACAATCTGCTTTTTCACTTACTGGAGACGAACACGGTTGACTCTGCTTTTATTTTTTGCCGCACACGCAAAGGTGCTGATGAACTTTGCGACTTACTGAAAAGCAAAGGCTATGCCGCTGAAGCAATCCATAGCGACCGGACTCAAAGCGAACGCAATCAAGCTATTGATGCATTTAAAAAGAAAGAAATAAAACTACTCGTGGCAACTGACGTTGCAGCCCGTGGAATTGATGTTCAGAAGGTTTCGCACGTATTCAATTATGAATTACCTCAGGAAACCGAAAGCTATATCCACCGCATAGGACGTACCGGACGCGCCGGTGAAATAGGTAAAGCGATCACGTTATGTTCACCCGAAGAGCTTCAGAAAATAAAGGACATTGAAAAGATCAAGAAGCAAAAAATTAAAATTGTCGAAGGCCACCTCTATTCGAACATTAAGTTATTAAGAAAACTCATGGAGAAAGAAGAGGAATTGGAAAAGAAACGGAAAGAGCAAAACAGAAAACGACGAACTCGTTAAAAGGGAGTCTTTATCCGGACTCATTCAACACAGAACCGATTTTTCAATTCTATATACTTAATAGAATCAAATATAATTAAACAGACATAACATGTGGGTTGCTTTAGCCTTTTTATCAGCATCACTGCTGGGTTTTTATGATGTATTCAAAAAAATGGGAGTTAACAAGAACGCTGTTATCCCGGTTTTATTTCTGAATACAATCTTTTGTTCGATAATCTTTCTCCCGCTGATTATAGCCAGCAGGCTTTATCCGGAGTTTATGCAATCAACTATATTTTATGTACCGCAACAATCCTGGGATGTACATATTTACATAGTAATAAAGGCCTTCATTGTACTGACCTCTTGGCTTTTTGCCTATTACGCAATGAAAAATCTGCCAATAACGCTGTCTGCCCCCATAAAAGCCTCTCAGCCTGTACTTACACTGGTTGGAGCCTTAGTTATCTATGGTGAACGATTAAACGGATTGCAATGGGTCGGCGTTCTGATCGCTTTGTTTTCATTTTACCTGCTGTCGTTGTCAGGTAAAAAAGAAGGTATTGTTTTTAAAAACAATAAATGGGTATGGTTTATGGTCGTATCCATTATAGCAGGCTCTATGAGCGGACTATACGACAAATATCTGATGACGCGTTTTGACCGGATGACAGTACTAACCTACTATTCGTTCTATCAGGCAATTATTATGCTGATCGTTATGCTCACCGTATGGTATCCGCGCAGAAAAGAGAATACGCCGTTTCAATGGCGAAGTTGCATACCTTTAATCTCACTGTTTCTGTGTGCAGCAGATTTTGCATATTTCTATGCATTAAGTTCAGAAGATGCCATGATCTCAATTGTCTCAATGATTAGACGAAGCGGTGTTTTAGTATCTTTTAGTTTTGGTGCTCTTATTTTTCATGAAAAGAACCTAAAGAGTAAAGCCATTGATTTAGTGCTGGTTCTGATCGGAATGTTATTTATATATTTTGGTTCAAAATAAAAAAGTGATATTCATGCAAAAAAAAGAAGACAAATCGCTCCTTATATAAAAGAATTGACTACATTTGCAGTGTTTTTGTAGAAAGAAATAGAATTTCTACACAATCGGAGATTTTTAAAACATTAAAAATACAATTGATATTTATACTGAATGGCAGTAGTAAACAGAAGACATAATCCAAAAGAGAAAGAACAAGAGAATAGAATTAACGAGCAAATCCGTGGGATTCGTGAAGTTCGTCTTGTTGGCGAAAACATTGAACCAGGCGTATATTCTTTTACAGAAGCGTTACGCATGGCAGAAGATGAAGGTGTAGATCTAATCGAAATTTCACCAAATGCCAATCCTCCTGTTTGTAGAATTGCGGATTATCAAAAATTCTTATACCAGCAAAAAAAGAGACTTAAAGAGCAAAAGCAAAAAGCTTCTAAAATCGTTGTTAAAGAGATTCGTTTCGGACCTCAAACTGATGATCACGATTACAACTTTAAGTTAAAGCATGCGAAGAGCTTCCTGGAGGAAGGTTCTAAAGTAAAAGCGTATGTGTTCTTTAAAGGACGTTCTATCCTTTTTAAAGATCAAGGTGAGGTTTTGTTACTTCGCTTTGCTAACGACTTGGAAGAGTTCGCTAAAGTAGACTCTTTACCACAGTTAGAAGGAAAACGTATGATCATTATGCTTTCTCCTAAGAAAAAAGAGGCTAAACCAAAAGTGGTTAAAAAAGAAGAGCCTGCTGAAGGAGAAAAGTAATCAAATTTACATTTTGGAATTAAGCATAACGCTATATTCAAATTACTAATTTAAAATTTGTACAAAATGCCTAAGATGAAGACTAATTCCGGTGCCAAAAAAAGGTTTGCCCTTACCGGAACAGGAAAGATCAAAAGAAAACACGCTTTCAAACGTCACATTTTGACTAAGAAAACTA
>JBOFKE010000314.1:0-4892 GCA_051657185.1 Bacteroidales bacterium
AGATGACAGTATCATTTCTGTATGCTTTTTATAATTTTGTAAACAATCATTATTTTTCTTCATCACCAATCCTGAGCTTCATCATAATTCGTGTATTCTCTTTTTTCATCTCTTCGATCCACTTCAAATTAGATCGAATAAACTCATTGGATCTTATCTGATTAGCCCGTGATAAATAATATTCCGCATTATCCAGAAAATCTATAATAACAAGTTTAATCTTCTGTTGAAATTCAATCAAATCACTTCTTTTTGTATTGAATCTCCGATTCACAAACTGACTTCTGATCTCATTCATCATTGATTTACCCTGGATAAAGTAATAATTCCCGAGGAAGAGGTTTGCAGAAAAATTAACCGGATCCTTTAATAAAATCTGATTTACCTGATCTAAGGCATCATCAGTTCGTCCCATCAAAAGCTCAAGTTTTGCAATTGTGAGATTTAGCTGCGTATCGGAGTCATATTCCGATTTCATTTGTTTCAGAATGCGCAACACATCTTCATACTCATTATTAGCCCAGTATTTCTGTACAATATATTCCATAACTATCGGAAAATAATTATAGTCATTCTTACAAATATAATTGAATACTGATTCCAATAAATATTCCTTTTTCGACATGACCAAAGCATCATCGATCTCACGCAAAAGATTAGACTCTTCACCCGAATGCTCTTTATATTTTCGTATAAAGCTGAATAATGACCGGGCATCCTGACTCATTGCTGACGCAATTATGGCACGGGCATATTGTTCGGTTGTGCTTAAGTAATCATTTGTATTAAGAAACTCCTGATAGAGAGCTGTAGCCTCCTTCCATTTATTCTGCTGAAAAAAACGAAAGGCATAACCCTCATTTGACTCTGCAAATGAAACAATTGAAATATTAACCAGTAACAGAAATAAAACAATTCTTCTCATCGGGAAAAATTTATGAACTTATATTAGCGATATTTCTCTTCCTCTTCATCCTCCATAATACTCAAATAACTATTATAGCGGGATTCACTTATATAATGATTTTGCAATGCATCTAATACTGCACATCCGGGTTCATTGATATGAAGACAGTTATTAAATCTGCATGATTTTGACAAGTCAAATATTTCCGGAAAGAAGTGAGATACTTCTTCTTTCTTGAAGTCGACTGTTCCAAAGCCACGGATACCAGGTGTATCAATTATATAACCACCTTCAGGTGTTTCAAACATTTCAGAAAATGTTGTTGTATGCATCCCCTGTTGGTGATAAGCCGATATATCTCCCGTTTTTAGGCTCAGACCCGGAATCAGCGCATTTATCAGAGTAGATTTCCCCACTCCGGAGTGACCTGACAGAAGAGTTATTTTGCCTTTGATGGCCTGACGCAGGTCATCTAGTCCTTCTCCTGTTTTGGCCGATATCAAATGGCATTTATAACCTATATTCTCATATAAAAACATAAGCGCATCTGCATATTCTCTCTCATCAACATCCAATGCATCAGCTTTGTTTATTAAAATTTCTACCGGAATACGATAAGCTTCTGCTGATGCTAGAAAACGGTCAATAAATGTTGTTGTTGTTGCCGGAGCCTTAAGTGTAATTATCAGGTAAGCCTGATCAACATTTGCAGCTAAAATATGTGAATGCTTTGACAGGTTGGAAGCCCGTCGGACAATATAGTTCTTACGATCCATAATTTCATGAATCATTGCTTGCCCTTCTTTATTGAGAGTGATGGCAACACGATCACCAACCGCTATCGGATTAGTAGAACGAATACCTTTCAACCGGAAATTCCCTTTAATCTTACACTCTACCAACTGACCGTCATCGGTTTTAACCTGATACCAGCTCCCTGTATTTTTGATTACTAATCCCTTCATAAGTCGAGTTTATATAAGTAAAAAAGGATTACGCCGAATATAAAGCGTAATCCTTATGCAAAATTATACGGTCATTATCTCTTTTTCTTTAATCGAGAATAACTCATCTGCTTTTTTCACATAGATATCATGTTTCTTTTGCACTTGAGCTTCTGCATCTTTTTCTGCATCTTCAGGAAGACCTTCTTTGATCATTTTTTTCAAAGTTTCATTAGCATCACGACGCGCGTTACGAATACTAACTTTAGCCTTCTCTGTTTCTTCTTTACATTGTTTAGCTAATTGTTTACGTCTTTCTTCAGTTAATGGAGGAATACGAAGAATAATTACTTCCCCGTTATTTTCAGGAGTAATTCCCACTTCTGAATTCATCAATGCTCTTTCAATCACTGTGATCATAGTTTTCTCCCAAGGAGCAATCGTGATTGTTTTAGCATCTGGCGTAGACACTGTTGCTACTGCACTAATACCAACACTTGAACCATAGTAATCAACAAAAACACCGTCAAGAATTTTCGGGTTGGATTTGCCTGCTCTAATATGGCTTAATGATTCTTCCAAGTGATCGCATGCTTGCGACATTTTATTTTCTGCTGCTGAAATATGAATCTTAACGTCCATAATATTAATATATTATTATTTATTATAAGGCTTAGTAAACGAATGTCCCGATATTTTCACCTGACATTACTTTGTTTAAATTTCCTACTGTATCCATATCAAATACAATGATAGGTAGATTATTCTCTTTACACAAAGCGGTTGCTGTTAAATCCATCACTTTTAATCCGCGGTTATAGACCTCATCATAAGTGATTTTATCAAATTTCGTAGCTGTCGGGTCTTTTTCCGGATCTGCCGTATAGATTCCGTCTACACGTGTACCTTTAAGCATCACCTCAGCTTTAATTTCAACACCGCGTAATGCAGATGCTGTATCTGTCGTGAAGAACGGGTTCCCTGTTCCTCCGGCAATGATCGCAACTGTTCCTTCTTCTAATGCAGCAATTGCTTTTTCGCTACTATAATGCTCCCCGATCGGATACATGTTTGTTGCTGTATAAACAATTGCCTTTGTACCGATTGACTGAAGTGCCGAGCATAATGCCAGACTGTTTATCACAGTTGCCAACATTCCCATTTGGTCGCCTTTTACGCGATCAAAACCTTTTGCTGCACCCGATAATCCACGAAAAATATTACCACCTCCGATTACGATTCCTACCTGGATTCCTTTATCTGCCAGTTCTTGAATCTGTGTTGCATATTCTCCTAAACGGATTTCATCAATTCCATATTGTTTACCTCCCATTAACGACTCACCGCTAAGTTTAAGAAGTATTCTTTTATAATTTGCCATATCAGTTTCTTTATTGTGTACGATCGGTATATTGTGCAAATATATTAAAAGAAAAGCGATGAATGACGATAAAAAGAGAGAAAATCGATACAGTCTGTTGCTGTATGATTTTTTTGATAAGTAAGCTTTCGCTATTTAATTGATTAAACTTGCTAAACGCCTGATTTGTGTTTTAAGTTCACCCTCTTTTTCGGATGAAATAATTGCAATATCTCTGGCCAGAATAACCTGACAGTAGATTGCAGATAAAAGAGAGCGCATCTCGTCTTTAAAGTGATCGTGATGCAAACACCGGTTTCGATAGTTGTCGACCAATACTTCTTTCCGAACACATAACTGCTTTATCCTTACAGGTATTGCATACATATCTTCATTAGCCATTTCATAGGCTTCTGTTAGTAATAATTGAGTTAACCTATCGTTTTCGGACATTATTACCTCAATCATTTCCGGTTTTTTCATTGTATTCACTTCCATGGTAATCAACTAATTAATTTTATGTTTGCAGCAAATATAAACAAAAAAAGCTGTCTTCCAAGAAGACAGCTTAATATTTCATCTGAAAGGTTACAATTACTTAACTGTATCCATGTGCAAGATTAGGTCAAGAACTTTGTTTGAATAACCCCACTCGTTGTCATACCAAGATACAACTTTAACGAAGTTATCATTCAAAGAGATACCTGCTTTCGCATCAAAGATTGAAGTGCGAGCGTCAGTGATGAAGTCAGTTGAAACAACTTCGTCTTCTGTGTATCCTAAGATACCTTTCAATTCGCCTTCTGAAGCTTCTTTAATAGCAGCACAGATTTCAGCGTAAGAAGCACCTTTTTCAATACGGCAAGTCAAGTCAACTACAGAAACGTCCAAAGTTGGAACGCGGAACGCCATACCTGTAAGTTTTCCGTTCAATGCAGGAATAACTTTACCTACAGCTTTAGCAGCACCTGTAGAAGAAGGAATGATGTTACCAGCAGCTGCACGACCACCTCTCCAGTCTTTCGCTGAAGGAGCATCTACAGTTTTTTGTGTATTTGTTGTAGCGTGAACAGTTGTCATTAAACCTTCTACGATACCAAATTTATCGTTGATAACTTTAGCTAAAGGAGCCAAACAGTTTGTAGTACAAGAAGCGTTAGAAACGAAAGTTTCACCTTTGTACTCTTTGTGGTTAACACCACAAACAAACATTGGAGTATCATCTTTAGAAGGAGCAGACATAACAACACGTTTTGCACCAGCGTTGATGTGTTTTTGAGCTGTTTCTTTAGTAAGGAAAAGACCAGTTGATTCAACAACATACTCAGCACCTACTGCATCCCATTTCAAATCATCACCTCTTTCAGCTGTTACACGGATAGCTTTACCGTTTACAACTAGAGATCCGTCTTTTACTTCTACAGTACCGTTAAATCTACCGTGTACTGAATCGTAACGTAGCATATAAGCCATATACTCAACATCGATCAAGTCATTGATAGCAACAACTTCGATGTCATTTCTCTCTTGAGCAGCACGGAAAACCAAACGTCCGATACGGCCAAAACCGTTAATACCTACTTTAATCATTGTTATAAATTTTAAAATGGTTGTTTAAAAAACAGTCGCAAAGTTATACGATTCTGATAAAGAAACAAACAAAATGACGAAAAAACGATCT
>JBOFKE010000315.1:0-1555 GCA_051657185.1 Bacteroidales bacterium
TCAAACAAAAAGGAGAGAACCTTATTCCAGATAATATGATGCGACTCAATCAGGCTGCGATTGAACGAGATGAGGACCCCAACATATTATCTGCAATTGCAGCAAAAAAAATGGGTCAGGATACTATTGTTGAAGCTGCCGTGTATTTAAATCAGCTCAATATCTTTTCTGCTGATGGATCTTTGGGTAAAACTTTATGTGTAGGGAAGCAACTTAATTCAATAGAAGAAATACAGCAAAAGTGGAGATGGAACAGAGTTAATACATACGGAGGGCTAAAATTATATACAAATATATGGTGTGCATTATATATTGGTGAGACAAACAAAGATTCTGAATTAGGACGCAAGAACTTACCCGTTATACAGATCTTTGATTGGGATGGAAATGCCTTAACAGAAATGAAGCTTGATCGGAATATTACATATTTTGATATTGATTTCAAAAATGGATATTTATATACCTTTGATAGTATGACCGATGAATTTTATCGATATAATATCAAGGATAAACTTCAACCAGAATGGGTATAATTTTTGATAAAGGAAGATTTATGAATAGATTATTAATGTTAGTTATAACGCTTGCTTTATTGATCTCTTGTGGAACCCGGAATCGCGAGATTGTAAAACAAAGCTTTGACTTAGTGCATGTGAAGATTGAAAATGACGAGTTGTTTAGAAGCCCCTTAAGTATGGTTTTGAGTGATTCGATATTAACAATGCTTGATCCAAGATCAGATTCAATGCTGGTATTTTTTGATATTAAGAATAATGCGTTTTTGGGAAAAGCCGGGGTACGCGGACAAGGTCCCGGAGAGTTTAATTTGTTAGATGCCTTGTCTCACTTCAAGGACTCAAAGTACTATATATACGATAAGAATATTAGAGATTTTGTATTATTTGATATTTGTAGCGGAATAAATAATATTAGTTATTCAAAGCTGTTTAACAGTTGGAGTGGGCGATCTATGGTACATAGCACTATATATCCTATCTCTGATAGCTTGTTTCTTGCCGAAGGGATATATGATGAAGGGCGCTACTGCTTGCTTAACCCAAGAGGTGAAATTATTTGTAATTATGGTGAATGGCCATCAAGGGATGACGTAGAGAAAACAGTTTCTCAGAGGGTTAAATCGCAGGCTTATAGCGGTGGCCTTGTTACTCAGTGTGAAGGTCGTAATTTTATATGGTATTCCAGTTTTGATGATATTTTATCTTTTAATTATGTGGAGGTTGATGAAATTAGATTAACTAAAGAGCTGATACGCTCTTATCCCGGTTATAAATATTATAAGGACATGGAGAAATACGATGGAAGAAATCGCAACTCACCTGTCGGGTATCGTTCTTCAGCAGCTACTCATGATTATGCCTTTTTATTATTTAGTGGCAGGAGCTATGAAGAATATGCCGAAAGTGCTTGGCAGGGGCGAAAGATATTCGTATATGATTGGTCAGGGAGAGTGATTGCAGAGTTAAATTCAGATATTGATCTATCCTGTATAGCAGTTTCTAAAGACAATAAAACGCTTTATGCAATGGCTTTAAAT
>JBOFKE010000316.1:0-12729 GCA_051657185.1 Bacteroidales bacterium
TAATGATAGCTAAGGCGCTGGTACAGGACACTCCGGTTATCTTCTTAGACGAACCGACCGCTCACCTTGATCTTCCGAACCGTGTGGAGATAATGCTTCTTCTGCACAATTTATGCAAGGAAACGGGCAAGACTATCATCATATCGACTCATGAACTGGAACTGGCTTTACAGATAGCACACCGCGTTATTCTGATGGATGCTGCAAACGGTGTATATACAGGTATCCCTGAAGAGATGATTCTGAACGGGAAACTCCAGCTTGTTTTTGAAACTGCGTCTGTGCAGTTCAATCCTTTTACGGGCAGTTTTGAGATGAATCATTGTCCGACGAAACGAGTGAACATACTCAGTCAGGGCGAGGGCTACCATACTTATTGGACCAAAAGAGCTTTGGTAAGACTGGGCTATGAAATAACGAATGAAGCTACTCTTACGATTATCATAAATGAGAGACAACGGATCTGGACTACAGATAAGGACGGTATAGCTGAGGTATATGAGAGCCTGGAGGCGTTGCTAGGTGCTTTAAATGATTAATATCCTATTAAATATTATACCGCTATTTTGCTAAAAACTCTTTTTTTTGAAATATAAAAATATTTATAAGTAAGTAATCGCTATAAATAAACATATCTTCACATAAACCATGTGGGAATTTTACACCTTAAATCCCCGCATGGTTCTTTTTCCATCAGACAATTTGTTAAGAAATACAATTTAGATACTAACAAATTGATAGTTCATATCTACTCTTCCTAATAAATAGACTCCAGGTAACCTCACTAAACAAGACATAGACAAATAGCACACTGATAAACAATCAGATAGGAGTAAAAAAATATTAATAAAATATTAACATTTATGCTAAAGTCTATTTATTATCTATTTTTAAGCAATTAACTATTTTGGTACTCAAATTAATTTATATATTTGCCTGCATTAAGAATCTAAAACCACTTTGTATGGATACAAAAATTCAATCTCTTACAGATAAACTTTACCAAGAAGGTGTTGAGAAAGGAAATATTGAAGCGGAAAAAATAATCGCAGCAGCTAAACAACAAGAGGCTGATATTATTTCGAAAGCAAATGAAGAAGCACAGAACATTATAAACAGTGCTAAGAAGAGTGCAGATGAGCTAACTAAAAATACGCAATCTGAAATCAAACTATATGCAAATCAGGCTTTAGAGGCTCTTAAAAACGAAATTACATCGGTAATCACAGATAAGGTTTCGAAAGATGCCGTATCAAATGTAGTTGCAGATAAAGATTTTCTTCAAAAACTGATGTTGACGATTGCTACCGAATGGGCTAAACGGGAGTCAATCACTATTTCTACTTCACAAGCTGAAGATCTGACTAAGTATTTCGAAGCAAACACAACAAATCTTCTAAACAAGGGAATCAAAATTGAAAAGATTAATGGCAAACCAGCAGCTTTCTCTATTTCCCCTGAAAATGGTGCTTATAAAATCACATTCGGTGAAGAAGAATTTGAAATTTTCTTCAAAGAATTCTTACGTCCTCAATTAGCTAAGCTTCTGTTTTAAAGAATAGCTTTTAAAAAATTTATAAATATTGGAGTATGCGTAATTATTATTGTTTAGTCGCAGGACTTCCGGATATTACGATTGACGACACGAAGCTTAGTTATACGATTGATCAATTTTACAATGAGATCAAAGAGGATTTACATCCGGATGATCTTAACCTGATCAGATTATACTTATTGAGCATCGACAACAGAAATCTTCTGACTTATTTGCAGGACAAGGAAGCTAAGCTTCAAGGACCTGCTTTACTTACGACAGATGATTTTGACGATATCATTCGTAAGGTTAAGGAAGATGAGCCTATAACAGATAAGAGGATACCTCGTTATATGATTACTTTTTTGCACGAATATCTCGACGAATCGAAGCATAACAATAATACTTCTTATTCGTGGGAAAACCGACTCACAACACTCTATTACGAGCAGCTGTGTCAGACAAAAAATAAATTCTTCAACGAATGGTATAGCTTAAACCTCAATATCAACAATATCCTGTCGGCTTTTGCAGCACGAAAACATGGGATAGATATTGAAAGTAATATTATAGGACACAATCACGTATCTCAGCTTCTAAGAAAATCAGGAGCCCGCGATTTCGGGTTGACCGGCGATTTGGAGTATTTCCCTGAAATATCAAAAATTGCCGAAGATAATGATTTGATGGAAAGAGAAAGACGTCTGGATAACTTCAAATGGAGCTGGCTGGATGAGAATTGTTTCTTCCATTATTTTTCGATCGAACCCATCCTGTCATTTATTATCAAATTAGAAATGACTCAAAGATGGTTGTCATTAGACAAAGTTACAGGTGAACAAATGTTCAGAAAAATGATCGCCGATCTGAAAAAAGAAGTTGAACTACCTGAAGAATTTAAATAACTACCTTATCAAACATAACGATATGAGTACAAAGGGAATTGTAAAAGGGATAGTTTCCAACCTTGTTATTGTTGAGGTTGACGGAGCTGTTTCACAAAATGAAATTTGTTATATTATCTTATCCGGAACCAAATTAATGGCTGAGGTCATTAAGGTGATCGGTAAGAATGCATATGTACAGGTATTCGAAAGCACGCGCGGTCTTCGCGTCGGCGACGAAGTAGAATTTACCGGACACATGCTTGAAGTTACATTAGGTCCGGGGATGCTTTCTAAAAACTATGACGGTTTGCAGAATGACCTGGATAAAATGGAGGGTGTATTCCTGAAACGCGGAGACTATACGTTTGCTCTTGACAAAGATAAACTATGGGACTACTCTCCTATCGCTAAAGTTGGAGACGTTGTAAAAGCCGGTGACTGGTTAGGTGAGGTGGACGAGAACTTCCAGCCACATAAAATCATGGTACCTTTCGTGTTCGAAGGAGAATACACTATCAAGGAACTGACTCCGGCAGGAAAATATACAATTTATGAGAATATCGCTACACTGACTAATCAGGATGGCGAAGATGTTCAGGTAAACATGATCCAGAAATGGCCGGTTAAAAGACCAGTAACGTTATATAAAGAAAAACCACGTCCGTTTAAATTACTGGAAACAGGTGTGCGTACAATTGATACTGCAAATCCAATCGTTGAAGGTGGTACCGGGTTTATCCCGGGTCCTTTCGGTACGGGTAAGACAGTTCTTCAGCACGGTATTTCGAAACAAGCGGAAGCAGATATCGTTATTATCGCTGCATGTGGTGAGCGTGCAAATGAGGTTGTAGAGGTCTTTACGGAGTTCCCTCACTTAGATGACCCTCATACAGGACGTAAACTGATGGAAAGAACAATCATTGTTGCGAATACATCAAACATGCCGGTTGCTGCCCGTGAAGCTTCGGTTTACACAGCAATGACAATGGCTGAGTATTACCGTTCAATGGGACTTAAGGTTCTGTTAATGGCCGATTCAACATCTCGTTGGGCGCAGGCTCTTCGTGAGATGTCAAACCGTTTGGAAGAGCTTCCGGGACCGGATGCATTCCCTATGGACCTTTCAGCAATTATCTCGAACTTCTACGGCCGTGCAGGTTTCGTTTATCTGAACAACGGGGCAACAGGTTCTATTACCTTTATCGGTACGGTATCTCCTGCAGGGGGTAACCTGAAAGAACCGGTTACGGAGAATACAAAAAAAGTAGCTCGCTGTTTCTATGCACTGGAGCAGGATCGTGCGGATAAGAAACGTTATCCGGCTATTAATCCGATTGACAGCTACTCTAAATATCTGGAGTATCCTGAATTTGAAGATTACATCAAAGACCTTATTTCAGAAGATTGGATCGAAAAAGTAAACGAAATGAAAAACCGTTTGCTTCGCGGTAAAGAGATTGCTGAGCAGATCAATATCCTTGGAGACGACGGTGTGCCATTGGAATATCACGTTACATTCTGGAAATCAGAGCTGATTGACTTCGTTATTCTACAACAGGATGCATTTGATACGATAGACTCTGTTTGCCCGATTGATCGTCAGAAGTATATGCTTGATTTCATTATTGACGTTTGTCGTACAGAATTCCAATTCAATGGGTTCCTTGAAGTAATGGATTACTTCAAAAAGATGATCAACTTATTTAAACAAATGAACTATTCAGAATACAAGAGTGAGAACTTCTACTCTTTTGAAGCTGAATTGAAAAAACTAATAGCAGAAAGGGCTTAATAAAATGGCAGCAAAAGCTTTTCAAAAGATATTTACAAAAATAACTCAGATCACTAAAGCAACTTGTACGCTTAAAGCTTCGGGTGTTGGTAATGATGAGCTGGCAACTGTGAACGGCAGATTGGCTCAGGTCGTGAAAATTGCTAACGATGAAGTGACTTTACAGGTATTTACTGGTACGGAAGGTATTCCAACCGATGCTGAAGTAATCTTCCTGGGTAAAGCACCGTCTTTGAAAGTAAGTGATTTATTAGCGGGACGCTTCTTTAATGCTTATGGTGAGCCTATTGATGGCGGACCTGAAGTAGATGGTCAGGAAATTGAAATCGGGGGTCCTTCGGTAAACCCGGTTCGTCGTAAACAACCATCAGAGCTTATCGCTACAGGTATTGCAGGTATCGACTTAAATAATACACTTGTATCCGGTCAGAAGATTCCGTTCTTTGCCGATCCGGATCAACCATTTAACCAGGTAATGGCAATGGTTGCTCTACGTGCACAGACTGATAAAATCATTCTGGGTGCAATGGGTATGACAAATGACGACTACCTGTATTTTAAAAATGTCTTCAGTAATGCAGGCGTATTAGATCGTATCATCAGCTTTATCAATACAACAGAGAATCCATCGGTAGAACGTTTGTTGATTCCGGATATGGCTCTGACAGCTGCTGAGTATTTTGCAGTTGAGAAAAATGAGAAAGTACTGGTTCTTCTGACAGACATGACTTCTTACGCGGAGGCTTTGTCTATCGTATCGAACCGTATGGATCAGATTCCGTCAAAAGACTCTATGCCGGGTTCATTGTATTCGGATCTTGCTAAGATCTACGAAAAAGCAGTACAGTTCCCTGAAGGTGGATCAATTACGATTATTGCCGTTACAACTCTTTCGGGTGGTGACATTACGAATGCAGTACCGGATAATACGGGTTATATCACAGAGGGTCAGTTATTCTTACGTAAAGACAGTGATGTGGGTAAAGTTATTGTTGACCCTTTCCGCTCGCTTTCACGTTTGAAACAGTTAGTTATCGGTAAGAAAACACGTGAAGATCATCCACAGGTAATGAATGCAGCTGTACGTTTGTATGCAGATGCGGCAAATGCTAAAACGAAAATGGAGAATGGTTTTGACCTTACCAATTATGACGAACGTACAATGGCCTTTGCTAAAGACTATTCAACACAATTACTTGCTATTGATGTTAACATTGGTGTTACGGAAATGTTAGATGTTGCATGGGATCTGTTCTCTAAACATTTTACTCCGGAAGAGGTTAATATTAAGCAAGAGTTGGTAAACAAATATTGGAAGAAATAATCCGTACAAATTATGGCAATCAAATTTCAATATAACAAAACATCACTTCAGCTCCTGGAGAAACAACTAAAAATACGTGTCAAAGCGCTACCTACAATCAAAAGTAAGGAGAGTGCGCTACGTATGGAAGTTAAGAAATCCAAGGATGAAGTGCATGAGCTCGATAAACAATTAGAGCAGCAAATTAAAAGCTATGAAAGCATGTTTGCTTTGTGGAATGAGTTTGATGCCTCTCTTGTAAAGATAAAAGGTGTTGACCTGGGTGTTAAGAAAATTGCAGGTGTACGCATTCCTCTTTTAGAGGATATCACGTTTGAAGTTCGTAACTTTAGTCTATTCAATAGTCCGAAGTGGTACTTAGACGGGATTGCGTTGCTTCAGGATTTGGCTAAGACAGGTATCGAAAGAGATTTTCATGAAATGAAATTACATCTTTTGGACCATGCCAGAAAGAAAACAACCCAAAAGGTAAACCTTTTTGAAAAAGTGCAGATTCCAGGATACCAGGACGCTATTCGCAAAATCAAACGATTTATGGAGGATGAAGAAAATCTTTCGAAATCTTCTCAGAAAATCATGAAATCGCGTCAGGGAAAAACAGTAGAGGAGGGCGACGTATGGTAACTACAATGAAAAAAGTAACCTTCTTGGTTTATCACAAAGAATATATGGATATCCTGAATGATATCCGTGAATTAGGTGTCTTACATGTGATAGAGAAGAACAAAGGTGGCGAAGACGATACGGAACTACAATCCTATTTACTGGAATCAGCAAAAGCAAAAGAGACGATCAAACTCTTAACTCATTACAGAGATGAGAATGCTCCAACAAAACTGATTCTGAACTTCGGTTTGGATGAAGCTATTGAGAGTGTAGATGCTATTTTAGCAAAGAAAGATAAACTCAATCAGCAAAAGCAGACCCTGCAAAAAGAAGCAGAGCAGTTGAGCATTTGGGGTGATTTCAAAAAAGACTCGATCAATAAGCTGAAAGACGTTGGTTACAATATTGAGTTCTATACCTGTCCGGGAAGAAACTTCCAGCAACAGTGGGTAGATGAATTCAATGCAATCCTGATTGCTGATGTAGGAAGCAACTATTATTTTATTACTATCTCTAAAGGAGATATAGAGATTGATGCTGAAAAGGTTAAACTGCCTAATCAATCTCTATCTGAGATTATGTCTGATTTACGAACAATCAATCAGTCAGTCCAGGAGTTAGATGATAGTATCAAACAGGTTGCTAATCATCAATTGCCATCTATGGAACGGGCATTATCAAAACTAAACAGTAAAATTGAATTTACTAAAGTTGTTTTAGATACCGAGACATACGCAGACAGTAAAGTAATGCTACTTGAAGGTTGGGTTCCGGCTGAAAAAGCTGATAGTATTGAGCAATATTTTGAGAGCAAGTCTATATATTATGAAATGGCTGATGTACAACCAGGCGAAAAGCCACCTGTACAACTCAAAAACAATTGGTTCTCGAGACTATTCGAACCGATTACCAAAATATTCTCTTTACCTAATTATGGTGAATTGGATTTAACACCTTACCTGGCTCCGTTCTTTATCCTGTTTTTCGGATTCTGTACGGGTGATGCAGGTTATGGATTATTGATCATACTGATCTGTCTGATCGCAAAATGGAAAAATCCTAAATTTAAAGATTACTGTAATTTAGGTTTATTCCTTGGAGGTGGTGCAGTCTTATTTGGTATCTTGTCCGGTACATTCTTTGGTATTGAACTGGCCCAAGTACCTGCATTAGCACGATTCCGCGATTACTTCCTGACTATGGATAATCTGATGACTCTATCCATCGTACTTGGAGGTATTCAGGTAATGTTCGGTATGTGTCTGAACGCAGCAAACCTTGCAAAGCAAAAAGGATTTAAATATGCCATCGGGCGTATCGGATGGATTTTCATCCTGCTTTCTTTATTGGTTATTGTAGGTCTGCCGGAATTAAAAATTGAGGTTCCTAAAGCCGTTGACTATTTTAGCTATGGGCTATTAAGCGTAGGTGCACTTGGAGCTGTCTTTTATAATTCACCGGACAGCAATATATTCTTAAACATCGGTTTATCCTTATGGAATGCCTACAATATGGCAACAGGTGTATTAGGAGATTTGCTTTCATACATCCGACTTTTCGCATTAGGTTTAACGGGTGGTATTCTGGGAAATGTCTTCAATCAGCTTTCAGTTGATATGAGTCCTGATATTCCGGGAGTAAAAATAATTGTGATGATCTTAATTTTATTAGTAGGTCATACGATTGCATTTATTCTTACAATATTAGGGGCGTTTATTCACCCACTTCGTTTGACTTTTGTCGAATTTTACAAAAATGCTGGCTTTGAAGGTGGAGGAAAACCTTACAAACCGTTTAAAAAATAAATCTTTCAGTGATTAAAAATTATTTCAGAATACATTAAATTAAAAATTATGGAACCTATTTTATTAGCTTATTTAGGAATTGCTTTAATGATTGGTCTTACAGGGATCGGTAGCTGCTACGGTGTAACAATTGCAGGTAATGCAGCTGTTGGTGCAACAAAGAAAAATCCAGAAGCTTCAGGATCATATATCGCACTTTGTGCTCTTCCAAGTTCTCAGGGGTTATACGGATTCGTAGGTTACTTCCTGATGAAAAGTTTCTTAGTAGCAACAATCACAATGGGACAAGCTGCTGCTATCTTCGGTGCAGGTTTAGCACTTGGATTAGTTGGTCTTTTCTCTTCTATCCGTCAGGCTCAAATCTGTGCAAACGGTATTTCGGCAATCGGATCAGGACACAACGTTTTCGGTTACACTATGGTATTAGCTGTATTCCCTGAACTTTATGCGATCCTTGGTCTATTGATCGTTATCCTTGTAGGTGGTTCACTTTAATTCAAAAGTTATATTGTAACTTATATGATCAAAAGAGTACTCTCATATGTTAATATGGGGGTACTCTTTAATCATTTAAACAAACACTAAGCTTATATGTCACAAAAATGGGTTGGTCTTACAGATAAAGAAGTTCTGGAAAGCCGGACTAAACATGGAGATAACATTCTGACTCCTCCAAAACGCGAATCTTTGTGGAAATTATTCCTTGAGAAATTTCAAGATCCTATTATCCGTGTCCTGTTAGTAGCTGCAGCAGTTTCGTTTGGAATATCATTGACAAATGGTCACTACGCAGAAACTATCGGACTGTTTTTTGCTATTATCTTAGCTACCGTAGTCGGATTCTGGTTTGAAGTAGATGCAAACAAAAAATTCGATTTGCTCAATCAGGTCAATGACGACAATGCCGTAAAAGTAATGCGACACGGCAATATTATTGAAGTGCCTAAAAAGGATATTGTCGTTGGCGATATTGTTTTGCTGGATACGGGTGAAGAGATCCCTGCTGATGGTATTTTATTAGAGGCTACTTCAATGCAAGTAAACGAATCGGCATTGACCGGCGAGCTTATGGTAGACAAAATGCTAAATCCGGAAGAGGCTGAACACGATACTACATATGCAGCTAATGAAGTAAAAAGAGGAACCACCGTAATTGCAGGACATGGCGTCATGCAAGTTAAGCTAGTTGGCGATTCTACCGAGTATGGCAAAGTAGCTAAAGAATCAACCGCTACAGTCGAAGAAAAAACGCCATTAAC
Organism: Bacteroidales bacterium; assembly: GCA_051657185.1. Taxonomy (GTDB): domain Bacteria; phylum Bacteroidota; class Bacteroidia; order Bacteroidales; family UBA7332; genus UBA7332. Next base: position 9,208 of record JBOFKE010000316.1, read on the forward strand.
AAAACAACTTGATAAACTGGCTTCACTTATCGGTAAGGTTGGTTTTACATTAGCTGCTCTGACATTTATTGCACTTGTAGCCAAAGATTTTATTCGTGGTGATGTTGATTTTCTTACCCTTGACGGTGCCGCTCGTCTTTTACAATACTTCATGGTTGCCGTTACTCTTATAGCGGTTTCTGTTCCGGAAGGTTTGCCTATGAGTGTAACCCTAAGTCTGGCTTTGAATATGCGTCGTATGCTTAAAACCAACAATCTGGTTCGAAAAATGCATGCCTCGGAAACAATGGGTGCGACAACAGTTATCTGTACAGATAAGACAGGAACACTTACCCAAAATCAAATGCGTCTTGCCGACACACTCTTTTTCTCATTGCCTGACGGTAATTTAAATCCCGGGACACTTTCGACATCTATATTACTGGAAAGTATTGCGAGCAACACAACTGCATTTCTGGATACAACAGATCCGAACAATATAAAACCTATCGGAAATCCAACGGAAGGTGCTCTCCTACTATGGCTTAAACAGCAGGATATCGATTATATGCAATTAAGAGATAATATTCCTGTGTATGATCAATTACCATTTTCGACCGAACGAAAATACATGGGAACGATCGTAGAATCGCCTTCGTTAGGAAAAAGAGTTCTTTATATTAAAGGTGCACCGGAAAAACTTCTTGCAGTTTCCAATACAGCTTATACTACCGACGGAAACCTGCCGATCGCTGATTTTATAGCTAAGACAGAAGAACAGTTGCTTGCTTATCAAAACAAAGCCATGCGTACATTAGGATTTGCCTACAAAGAAATTGAGGCAGATGATAAACGGAGCATTGAGGATCTGGTAACAGATGGTATGGTATTCTTTGGTGTAGTTGCCATCGCCGACCCTGTAAGGGAAGATGTTCCTGATGCCGTTACACGATGCATGAACGCTGGTATTGCTGTGAAAATCGTTACAGGTGATACTCCGGGTACAGCTAAAGAAATCGGACGTCAAATCGGTTTATGGAAGCCGGAAGATACTGATCGAAACCATATTACTGGAGCAGAATTCGAAGCTTTAACTGACGAAGAAGCTTTAAATCGCGTTCTGGATCTGAAAATTATGTCCCGGGCTCGTCCGACAGACAAACAACGTCTTGTTCAGCTATTGCAAAAACAAGAACAAGTCGTGGCAGTTACGGGAGATGGAACAAATGATGCTCCTGCTCTAAACTTTGCCAATGTAGGTCTTTCAATGGGTACAGGGACATCGGTTGCTAAAGAGGCAAGTGATATTACGCTATTGGATGATTCATTTAACAGTATTGCTACAGCCGTGATGTGGGGACGCTCTTTATATGAAAACATTCAGCGCTTCATGGTATTTCAGCTAACGATCAATGTGGTCGCTATGGTTATTGTATTGATCGGATCCATCTTTGGTACAGAGCTTCCGCTTACTGTTACTCAAATGTTATGGGTGAATCTGATTATGGATACATTCGCAGCAGGAGCTCTGGCATCATTACCTCCAAACATCAAGGTAATGGATCGGACACCAAGAAAAAATACCGATTTTATTATCAGCCCAAAGATGGCAACCTTTATTTTATCTATCGGTATTATCTTTGTAGTCGTACTTTTAGGTATTCTATATTGGTTTACTAATTATAACGGCGGATTAACAGAATACAAGTTATCTGTATTTTTCACGATCTTCGTTATGCTTCAGTTCTGGAATTTATTCAACGCAAAAGCATTTGAAACAGGACAGTCAGCATTCCGAAACTTAGCAAGCAGTCGCGGATTCCTGGTTGTTGCAATGGTGATTTTAATCGGTCAAATTCTGATTGTACAGTTCGGAGGAGAAGTATTCCGTACGGTACCCATCAGTCTGACAGACTGGATAAAGATTATAGTTGGGACATCAGTAGTACTATGGATAGGCGAAATCATCCGCTTTTTCAAAAAATAATCAAGATTGAGGAGAAGTTCATCTGAGAACTTCTCCTCTTTTTTTATATCTTTGTCAGTAGAATATAGAACAACAGAAATTGAAGATATGCAAAATACTATCAGAGAGCTAAAAAAGAGTTTTCGCCTCGCTATGAATGGAGATGTTTCTACAAGCATGCGTAAAAGCGGAATTGACTACAAGCTGAATTTTGGAGTATCGTTACCTACTATAAAAAAGATTGCAACAAGATTTAGTCCTAATCCGGAATTAGCTGATCATCTGTTCAGAGAGAATGTACGCGAAAGCAAAATTGTAGCTACTCTGATTTGGCCGGCAAATGAATTTCCGAAACAAAAGGCTGAAGAGTGGGTCAGACTAATTGACAAACTTGAAATAGCAGAACAAGCCTCCATGAATCTGTTTGCAGAGCTTCCTTATGCAAAAGAACTCTTATCAGAATGGAACGCTGACGACAATCAGAATATACGCATGACTGCCCATCTCTTATTAGTTCGTCTGCTTATTAAAGGATCCGTTTTTACCAATTCCGAATTAGAATCTCTTCTTCAATCATTAATTCAGGATCTGAAAAGCGAAAACCAAACATTATTTTCGCTATCTTTGAATGCAATCAAAAGATTAGGAAGAAACGATTCAGCAACCCGCCTTCATATACTTGAGGAATTAAACAAAAAAAATAATGAGCTATCAAACGCTGTAATAGAAGAGGTTGAAACAGAATATTCTTATTACGCGTAACATTATTTTGTTATTTCCTAAAATCATTGTATTTTTGAAGCATAATTGAAAACAAAGACATGCAAGAAGAAAGCATTATAGATAAAGTGAAACGTGAATTGACGGATTATCTTACGAACAATGGTCACAGACGCACTATTGAACGTTACACAATCCTACAGTTCATCTACGAATCGAAAGAAGACCATTTCGATATCGAATCATTATACAATGCTATCAACAAAGAGCATCATGTAGTAAGTAAAGCTACACTATATAATACAATGGAGCTTTTGGTAGACGCCAATCTGGTAGTTCGCCACCGCTTCGGCAACAATGCCCATTATGAACGTGCTTATAATGTTGATACGCATCACCATCTAATTTGCACAGTTTGCGGCACAATCAAAGAATTAAAAGATACAGGAGTAAAAGAGGTTATAAGCGCGAAAAAGCTACCTCGGTTTACGATGAGTCATTATAGCCTCTACATTTATGGTATTTGTGGAAAATGTTCTCGTAAAGCTTCAAAGAATAAATAATCCACAGTCATCGGTGGATTATTTTTTTTTGTTTTAATCTGAAACTATTATCTCATTATTAAATTATATTTCTATGAAAGTTGATGTTTTATTAGGCCTTCAATGGGGTGACGAGGGTAAAGGAAAAGTAGTAGATGTACTTACTCCGTCTTACGATATTATCTCTCGTTTCCAAGGTGGACCTAATGCAGGTCATACATTGGAATTTGATGGCAAAAAATTTGTATTACATACAATTCCTTCTGGAATTTTCCAGGGAGATAAAGCAAACCTTATCGGAAATGGCGTTGTTTT
>JBOFKE010000317.1:0-3392 GCA_051657185.1 Bacteroidales bacterium
GCGATCATCAGTGCCTGCTGAGTTTCGTTGAATCCCAGCATTGTACTCAGGATGCCTAATGAGGCCATGATAGCTCCACCCGGAACGCCCGGAGCTGCTACCATCGTGATCCCCAGCATAAAGATGAATCCGATCATGGAGGTTATTTCAATTGGTTGTCCCGATAATACCATAATAGCTACCGAACCTCCCGTAATGATCATTGTACTTCCCGAAAGGTGAATCGTAGCACACAACGGAACAGTAAATACGGCAATACTTTCTTTTACATTGTTCTTGATTGTTTGAGCCAATGTAACCGGAATCGTAGCTGCGCTGGATTGTGTTCCTAGTGCAGTAGCATAAGCCGGAAGCATATTTTTGAATAAGGTAAACGGATTACGTTTTTGAACGGCCCCGGCAATAATGTACTGGATAGAAAGAATGATCACGTGCAGAATCAGAATCAGGATAATTACCTTCATAAACATGCTCATAATCGTAAACACTTTGCCTGACATAGTCATATTAAGGAAGATACCAAAAATATAGAAGGGCAGAAGCGGAACGATAGCTTTAGCAATAAGCATCGAGATAATTTCTTTGAAATCTATTGCAGCCTTTTTCAGGGTATCACCTGCAATAACGGAAAGTCCCAGTCCCACAACAAACGAAAGCAATAAAGCAGTCATTACATCCATCAGCGGAGGCATAGCTACCTGAAAGTATGGTTTAAGCGTAACACCTGAATCGGAGATTAACGACTCTGTGCCTGAAGAGTGAAGGATGTGCGGGAATATCAGATCACAGGTAGTAAAGGTGAAGAATCCCGACAATAAGGTAGAGGCGTAAGCAATAACAGCTGTAATGGCCAAAAGCTTACCGGCACCTTTTCCCAGTTCGCCGATAGCGGGTGTAACCAATCCGACAATGATCAGTGGTATAGCAAAGGAAAGGAAATTAGCAAAGAGTCCATTAAATGTAATAAATACTCGTGCTATACCGACAGGCATAAAGTGTCCGAAAACAACACCGAGTATAATGGCTAATGCAACTCTCATCAATAAGGATAAACGGATCTTTTTCATATAGTAGGTTTAGTTTTTAGCTTTATTGCTTTATTCGTTTATATAGCTCATACTAATATAATGGATAAAGTAATTCAATAGTTCTGTTTCTTATTTTTATAACAATTGAAAGTAGATTTATATATATAAAATCATAAATATTTTTCGCATAAATAGATTCTTGTATATATAAATTACTTGTTCTCAATAGAAAAAGGGAAGTTATAAAAAAATAAAAGAGGCTATTCCCCTGTAAGGAACAGCCTCCTGAAAGTTTAATTTTCAAACAACGTGTTGTAAATTCGTTTAGCCGTCGGTATCACTTCTGAGACAGGTGTAACGGGATATGTTTTTTTATCTGTAACCCATTTTTCCTCTAAAGCGTAAAAGTCGATAGCACCCTGATCAAAGTTGTTCTGCTGATCGGCAGGAGTGACCGGTTTGAGTGTTTCATGAGCCACATCAGTTATCTGATAGTTTTCTGAATTTTGCAGGTTGTAATCGACAAAGCTCTTCCATCTGATATAATAGAAATCTTTGAGCAAGCCACTCCATTCTTTATGGGCATAATCACGCAAACCTCCGTCATTGGCTGCTGTGCGATTACCCCAGGTCGTAATCTGCACCCGTGCATTCCATTCATACAAATCTTTTTCGTCCGAAGTGTTTCCAAGAGATCGGGCACGATTAATCCATGAACCGACCATAAATTCTTTCCGGGTTGAAAGCAGTTCATCCTGAAGTAGCAATGTCTGAAGAAATTCTTCAGAAGTGGTTTTAAACCGTTCTTTGTCAGCTGTATGAAGCGCGGCCATCATTTTTTTGTATTTGATTCGTCCTTTCTCGGCAATAGCCTGACGAAGTACATCTACGAGGTCATACTCAAAATTGTTATTGCCCCTGAATGTGTCAGCATGCTTCAATAAGAGTCGTGCGGCTTCAATCACTTCGTAAGGCGAGAAATACTGTTCGCACCATGCCCAGCTTGATACATTGAACAGATTCTCGCCCGGACGTGCACAGAAGATTGATTCGTTCGTACCCTCCTGTGTGCTCTGAGGCTTATCGTTATAAATACTGTTCGCAAGGATCTGCCATGCTCTGACGATATCCGGATTTTGTGTGCCATATCTGGCAAATACATAATCTTTTATCCATTGATCCTTTGTGAATTTCTCAGCACGCCAGGGAAGCTCTGTAACCAGCTCATACATGATCGTGTTGTTCTCGCTTCCCTCATAGGTGAGTCCCACACCCTTCAGCGTAGCGCCTGCCTGTGGATGTGATTTAGCCTGGTAGAAACTATTGATCACGTGAGAGAGCTTGCCATACATTCCTACATTGCCTCCAAAATTCAGCAGCATACAGTAGATCCAGTCATGCTGTCCGTAGCCTTTCTTTCTGTACCAGGATGATTTCGGATCTCCCCATTGCGGTCGTGTTTCACTGGCCAGATCCAGTACCAGAAGATCTCCCTGTCTTAATGAGTCGATCATTTGCGGACGAGGATTTGCCTGCCATGCCTGAATGACCCATTTTGCAGTGGGGTTGCATCGTTTAAGAGCCTCAATAAAAGCATTTCCTGCAGCCTGCAAATCAACACCTTTTGTATTTCCTCCTTCATGAAAAGGATCGATTGCATAGTAAGAGGCTTTACCGTACAGTGCAGTCAGCTCGTTGTAATACAGATCGGCTATCTTATCAAATGATGGATCTGAGGGTTGCAGAAATGCCGGACGACGATAGGAACACCAGGTGCCGGGGTCGGTAACGTCCAGTCCGAGCTTTTCTTTGACATTACTCGGAACCATACCAGAATATCCTGCCAGTACCGGCTTGATACCATAGTCGGTCATACGTTTGACGATTTTTTGCTGAAGTTCTTCCTGTTGTTTGTACCACGAATCGGGATTCGGACCACCCCATCCCTCCAGATTATTCATCAACCACCAGGCCTGAAATCCGGGTCCGGCTATAAATTCATTGATCTCGTCTTTCGTATAGCCTAATTTAAGAAGCATATTACGCCAGACAGTCTCGGTACCCGTTAATGCCAGCGGAGTCGTAATGCCATGCAAAGCCATCCAGTCTATTTCCTGTTCCCAACGGGGCCAGTCCCAGAATGCCATGGTATAAGAGAAAGTACAGTAGTTGAAGTTGTATCGTTCTTTCAGGTTGGTCGAACGTCTTTCTTTCATGCGCACCGGAGGCAGTGTGTCGGGAAGATCTGCCTGCATACCGTTCCATGACAGATGTATGCCTGCATGATATTTCAGATACCAGTTAAGCCCTGTAGCAACTGAAACATAGTTATTACCTTTAATGCTGATTTTCGAACCTTTCTGA
>JBOFKE010000318.1:0-3590 GCA_051657185.1 Bacteroidales bacterium
CAAATAAGTTTTGCACCGGATGAAACAAAGGCAAAATATGCACTTTCTGTTGATACAGAACCTTATCTGAAAGATATGAACTGGGAGTATCCATATCCGAAAGATTTGTATTTAGTCGATCTGAAAAGTGGTAAAAGAGAGTTGATCTCGGAGGGTGAAATGCTGGGATATCCGACCATGCTCAGTCCTGATGGAAGCTTTGTCGTATACTTCAATAAGAATAAAAAGGCATGGTATGCTTTCAATACAAATACCAGAAAGGAAGTAGAAATATCAACAGGTATTGAAGTTCCTTTATTCGATGAATTGAATGACCGCCCTGAATTACCGGATTCATACGGATATGCAGGATTCAGCAATGATATGAGTCGTATTCTTATCTATGATAAGTATGATTTATGGAGTCTGGATTTATCGGGCAAAACTGCACCGGTTTGTCTTACAAAAGAGTGGGGAAGAAAACATAATACACGCTTCAGACTGATCAATCTGAAAGATGATAATTATAAGAATACGGTCGATCTGAACGAGAAGATTCTTTTAAGCTCATTCAATGATCAAACCAAAGAAAACGGATTTTATGAGTTAACACCTAACGGTCAAATAGAAAAACTGACTGAAGGTCCTTATCAATTCGCTCTGAGAGGTAAAGCTGAAAACGGTAAGAAGATTCTTTTTACCCGCGAAAACTTCAATGAATTCAATGATTTGTGGGTAACTGACAGAACGTTCAAAAATCCATTAAAAATCTCGCATGCGAATCCGCAAATGAGTGAGTACAAATGGGGGAGTGTAGAGCTAATGAAATGGCATGACTTTAACGGTGATGAAATTGAAGGTCTTCTATACAAGCCTGAAAATTATGATCCCAATAAAAAGTATCCGGTTATCGTATATTTCTACGAAACACATACAGAAGATTTGTACAAATATCATCAACCGCAACCAAGCTGGTCAATCATTATACCTCCTATGTTTACGAGTGATGATTATGTAGTCTTTATGCCGGATATTAAATACAAAACGGGCTATCCGGGTGAATCGTGCTATAACTCTGTAGTAAGCGGTGCAAATGCCCTTATCGAAAGAGGTATTGCCGATCCGGCACGCATGGGATTGCAAGGTCAGAGCTGGGGAGGTTATCAGATTGCCTATCTAGTAACGCGCACGAATATGTTTGCCTGTGCAAGTCCGGGAGCTCCGGTAAGTAATATGACCAGTGCATACAGCGGTATTCGTACAGGATCAGGGCTTGTGCGTATGTTCCAGTATGAGAAAGGCCAGAGTCGGATTGGTGACGATTTATGGAGTGCACCTATGCGCTATATCGAAAACTCTCCGGTATTCTATGCTCCACAGGTCAATACGCCTTTATTGATTCGACACGATGATGCTGATGAAGCAGTCCCTTTTGAGCAAGGTATCGAATTTTTCATGGCTCTTAAGCGTTGTGGAAAAACAGCCTGGATGCTGAATTACAACAATGAGCCGCATAACCTTAGATCAAGACCTGCACGTATGGACTGGACCATTCGTATGCATCAGTTTTTTGATTATTACTTAAAAAATAAACCAATGCCGCGTTGGATGAAAGAAGGCATTACGATCAAAGAAAAAGGAAAAGATCTCAAATATGATCCTGCATCATAATTAACAAAAGAGGGATAGCTTACAGCTATCCCTCTTTTGTTTGTAAATAAGTTGATAACAAGCTGTTACATCTAAAAAAGTATGTTATCAAACATAGAATAAAAGATTAGCATAAAACCCATTCTTTTATTAATAAAAAAGAAGATTTCAGTCGATAAAAACACCAAAAGAGAAGATATTAATCTTGTTGTCTTATTGTTTTATTTTCAGCACTTTCCGCTTTGTTTTCCTATAAAAAAAAGAAGAAAAACACATAAACTTAGCTATGCACGGATTGTTCAGATTATAACTGAGAACCTAATCTGATTAATCCATAATTAACTTTGAAATCTATGGCACGTAAATTATTAATCCGGGATCTAACATTACGGGACGGTCAACAATCTTCATTTGCTACACGCATGAGTCAGGATCAGGTTGATCGTGTTCTTCCTTATTATAAAGATGCTAAGTTCTATGCGATGGAAGTATGGGGCGGAGCAGTTCCTGACTCAGTCATGCGCTATCTCAATGAAAACCCTTGGGATAGATTAGAGAAAATCAAAGCCGTAGTAGGAGATAGCTCTAAGCTTACAGCCTTATCACGGGGTCGAAATTTATTCGGATATGCACCTTATACAGATGAAATCATTGACGGTTTCTGTAAAAACGCCATTGAATCGGGATTAAGTATTATGCGTATATTCGATGCCCTCAATGATGTGGAGAATGTCAAATCAACGATCAAATATGTAAAAAAATATGGTGGTATTGCTGACTGTGCAGTTTGCTATACAATTGATCCGCATTTTACTACTGCCGAAAGATTAAAAGCTTCATTAAAAGGTAAACCACTGCCAAAAGCAATTTTCACGAACGAATATTTTCTGAATAAAGCGAAGGAAATGGAAAAGCTGGGAGCTGATATGATCACGATTAAGGATATGAGTGGTCTGATTCCACCATCCCGGGTTGCCGAACTTATTCCACTATTCAAGAAACATTTAAATGTGCCGATTGATTTTCATACGCATTGCACTCCGGGATTTGGTTTAGCTGCTGTCTTAATGGCTATCGAAAAAGGGGCAGATATTGTAGATACGAATATATGGTATTTTGCAGGTGGACCTGCTGCACCGGCTATCGAGCTGATCTATCTTTTCTGTCAAAAGATGGATATTGAGTTAGATCTGGACATGGAAGCTGTGGCGAAAATTAATCATGAACTTTATTATATACGTAAAGAGCTTGCAGAGTTTGATACCGTTAAAAAGTTTCCGAATCGTTTTAATCCATTGACAGATAAACTTCCTGAAAATATTGATCAATTATTTGATGAAGCTATCAAACATGCCAAAAATAATAATGAAGAAAAACTTCTTCAAGCATGTCATGCCATTGAATCTTATTTTGGTTTTCCAGAACCGAATGAGTTGGTCAAGAATGCCCAAATACCTGGAGGTATGTACACAAATATGGTTGCTCAGCTAAAACAATTGGGCGCTGAAGATATATTGACCAAAGCAATGGAGCTCATTCCTCAGGTGAGATTAGATGCGGGTTTACCTCCTTTAGTTACACCTACAAGCCAGATTGTTGGCGCGCAGGCTGTAAACTGTGCTTTGGATCTGAGAAACGGAAGTGAAATGTATAAGAACCTATCCAATCAGTTTATTTCTCTTGTAAAAGGTGAATATGGAAAAACACCGATTCCGGTGAATCCTCATTTTAGAGAAAAGATAACAGGATCGCCGGACGAAATACCATACGATACCTCGAAATACAAAATGCAGCCAAATCCTGTTATAGATGGATTGAGTGTACGTGTGGCAGAAAATGAAAAGGAAATCTTATTATTAGAATTGTTCCCGCTAATCGCAAGAGCATTCCTTACTAAACAAAAAGAGGAATTACATTCTAAAGAAGAGCAGGTACAGAAAGAAGAAGAAATTCATGAAGAG
>JBOFKE010000319.1:0-3009 GCA_051657185.1 Bacteroidales bacterium
GAAAGGAATTCCTTTGCCTTCTCCCGCTTTTGACAGGTCTGTAATCTCAGGATAGTAATACAACATTGCGGAAGTCTCCAACTCACCGGCATGATCGTCTTTATTCTCAAAATAACCTGCCGGCGGTACAATAGCAAACCAATCAGTTACAGCTATAATAAAATCCGGATAATCGACTGCAAGATCACGAATCATTGGTTTAAATGAATTACCACCGTGTCCGTTTACGATAACAAGTTTACGCATTCCCTGATGATAAAGAGAAGCTACGATATCTGTCAAAACCATTTTCTGTGTTTCATACCGGGTATGAATACAAAAAGGTTCGTCTCTCTGACCCGGGTTCTGTGCACCAAGAGGAATTGAAGGAAGAACCATGACGTTTACTCCTTTTTCATAAGCTCTTTTAGCCGCATCAATTGCTACAGCCTGTGATAATAAACAGTCTGTTGTATAACTCAAATGCAGATTATGTGGTTCAGTAGCCCCCCAGGGTAAGACTGCTAAATCATATTTGATTTTACGAACATCGCCGTAGTTCGATTGTGTCAGATCTATTGGTATCATACTATTTTTATTTATTTGATTATTATTCTAAACGGAGCAACCGGAAGCCCTAAGGTTGTTTTCAGATTGCCCTCCTGAAAGTTCTTATATAGATAACGTATTTCTTTGGGATTTGTTAAACTGTCATTCCACACCTCAATACAATTCTTAGAACGCGGAATAAAACTATTCGCAGGCTTTAATTCACCCGATTGAGTTAAGAACTCCAAACCTTCGACACTACTAAATTCGGGTATTAATCCATTATCAGCCGCATCAAAGTAAATAATATATTTATTACCTGTCTTCTCCCATTTCTGAATAGAGGGATATGATTTGGGGAGCCCTCTGACACCATATGTATTGGCTAGAGCCGAAGCAGCCAATCGCTCTCCTACTTCTTTCTTTTTCGGAGGATGAATACATGTTGGATGCCCGATATCAGTAGTTAGGATCATCTCACAATGGGGATCCGATGATTTGATTTTCCATTGTGCATCTCTGAATTGTGGCCAACTGATTAAAGCTTCTCTTGTTGTGTTGAAAGGTGCAATCTGGGTTATATAAAAAGGGAGTTCGGGATTATGAAATAACTCTCTCCAGTTTTTCATCCAGGATGCAGATAGTTTTATATACTCCTCAGGATTATACGTATTTGACTCACCCTGATACCAGATTACCCCATTTATAGCATAATTGCGAAGAGGATGAATCATACCATTATATAAAAGTGCGCCTTTCTGATGTACTGCAGATATATCATTGACATCCTCTTTTTGCAAATGAGTTAAATCAACAGAAGATGTTTCCTTTAAATAGTCCTCGCTAATCCATGTTTGGATATTAGAAGCTGACCATGCAGACTGAATCATACCAATCGGTATGTGAAGCGAACGGTAAAGTTGCATTGCAAAGAAATATCCCACAGCACTAAAATCGGCTACTGATTGGGGAGACAATGTCTGCCAATTTGCAAAAATACTATCCGATGGTAAAAGCGACGGACGTTTTTCCATCTTGAAAAGTCGTACAGGTATTTCGCTGTCGACATTTAAGATCTGATCAAAAGAATTTTCGACAGGTTGACTGGGAAACCCTTTAACCGGCATTTCCATATTCGATTGTCCGGAGCATAGCCACACCTCGCCTAACAGAACATCATTAATTGTAATCCGATTGCCTTGTTCAAAGCTTATAGAATAAGGACCTCCGGCTTCTGCTGTCGGAATATTTACGGTCCATTTTCCGTTCGTACCAACTAATACAGAAAAGGTTCTCTTAGTCCAGGAAGGAGAAATACGTACTTTTTTATTGGGTTCACCTTCACCCCATAAACAGACTTCACTATTTCTTTTCAAAACCATGTGGTCAGAAATGACTGTCGGTAATTTTAGTTCTGCTTTGGCAGGTATAAATAAGAATATACCCAACAAAGCAGAAATAATTATTTTGTTTTTCATATATAGACTTTACGGAATTATATTGTACTCAAAGTTATTTGATTCACTTCATCAGTACGGATTCCCGGTTTCAATTCTCCGCCGATTATATATAGAGCAGAACCATCCGTAACCGCTCCGGCACCTGCTCTTGCAGCTTGAGGAAATGTACCCAGCAGATACCATTGATTATCTTTCAGGTTATATACATATACGTCCGGATTAAACTGATACCATTCAACAGGATGCAATAAATAATTTGCTTTATCATTGATTAATGAATCCGCTAAAGAAATTTCTTTCTTCGCTTTTGCAAAAGAAATCTGACGGTTCACATCTAAAGCATCCATAAATTTGCTACGGTTTACACCTCCACCGATCAATAAGATTGAATCATTCATAGCAACACTAAATCCGCCAACCATTGCTAAAGGTTTATCTTCAGTAGTGGAATTAGGTAAAGTAGTTAAAGCTGACCAACTATTCATCGCCGGGTCATATTGATAGACCGTATCAGACAAAACAGGAGCAATACTTTCGTTTCCTGCCTGAAACCCTCCAAGTATAATAACTTTTCCGCCTTCTGCCGGTAATAACTGAGGCTGCACTCTGCCTGCTCCGGGAAAATCAGATAACTCCATCCATCCGTTACGATTATTCAAATCCAGTGCGTAAAGTTTATTCTGAACTTTACCGTTACTGTTTCCACCGGCAACATATACTTTATTGCCACTGATAGTCGCCGCAAAATTATCCATCGTTACAGGTAAAGAAATCAGTGTATCAATCTCTAATGAATCACCGAAAGTCAATGAGTAAACAGTATTAACAGCTCCATCATTATTATTACCACCAATACAAATCCACTCGTCACCCGACACTACGGATGCCCCATAACCTAACGCAACAGGCAGTTGTCCGATCAGACTCCAGTCTTCCATATCGGGATCATACGCATAAATCGCATTATAATACTCTTTTTTTCCACCTTCAGCTGCGGGAGTAGCAGGGAAATTACATCCTC
>JBOFKE010000320.1:0-3475 GCA_051657185.1 Bacteroidales bacterium
AAATCAAAACCTTTACCGTCTGCCTTGAAGGTACCATCAACGACATCAATCCCCATAGAAGGCATAAATTGTTGAACAGAAAATGTATCTGATCTTAGAGTCAGATCATACACTTCCGAATCAATATTCAAATCTCCGCTAAGATTAATTTTACCCTTTGGTGTTTGTACATGAATAGTAGGGGCTAGTTGTCCGTTATTTGCTATTATATGTGCTGACAAAGAGAATTTTTTCGGAAAAGAAATCGTTTTTTTCAATGTTACCGGTAAAAGCTTTTCGAAACTCTCCGGGTCATATCCTCTGAAATCAAAATGCAGATTTCCACCCAGACGTTTAAAGTTATGGATACTGGACAGCAGTCCATTCGCTTCAATCGAAAAACAGTGTGGATAATTCATTTGCAGTTGGTTTATCTCAATCTGATTATTTCGTCCGCGGATATTTGCATCCAGCGTTAAATATGCATTTTCAGGCAGAATTGAATCAACCGGGTTAGCGCCTAGTAATGAATAAATATCATTCGTTGCCAACTCACCGTTAGCCAGCAATGCAAGTTTTTTTATTCCAAATGAATTATTGATAGTTGTCCAGTCCAGAGAACCGTTAAAGTTTAATTTACTGTATTTGGTTTTGAATTGTACATCCTTTACTTCCAGTGCATTTGTATCAACTTTAGCATATCCTTTAAATTGAGTGATTGCTAACTCAGGAGTCAATTCCGCAGTAACACTCTTAATTGTCATATAAGATGTGATTCCTCTGTTATAAAGCGAATCAGCATTGATATTTATGTTGCGTATAAACATGTGGTTTGTATCAAAACGATTTGAGTCACTCTGATAACCTCCTATATGCATTTCATAATAATTGTTTTCAATATAAGCCTTTGCCAATGAAATCTCCCAAGGCAGCGAAGATACTGTATCAGCAGGCAAAGTCGTTGTCTGCACTTTAGCTGAGTCGGTCGATTCAGGCATAATAATCGTGTACTTCCCATTTGAAATACGAATCGAATTAGCTATTACTTTCTGATTTAACAAATCAACCATCCCTTTCTTAAGCGAGGCATTCTCAACCTGTACATTTGTAGAAAAACCAGATGGTAAATCAGCGAAATGAACCTGCACATTTCGCAGGAGTATTCTTTTTCCGACAATTTTCCATGGGAAACCACCACTTTGAGTCGTTGTCGTATCCTGTTTTGACTTTAATACATTGATAGCAACCGAACCATTACTCAAGACAGCTTGTCCCAAATCAATCTCATCATTCGATAACTGAATCACATTACCGCTCAGGTTCAACAAATCAAGTTTAGCCGCTATTTCCATTGTCTGCGCAGAATCCACGAAATGGAAATAAGCTCCCAAAAGCTGAATTTTATTTACTTGTACTTCTTTCTTAAATAAAGGCAAGATGGATACATCTACAGCTAACTCCTGCACTCTCAGCATCGTATCCTGAGGTGCTTTGGCTATGGATGCCTGATTTATATTTAATGTAAGGGGAAAATACAAACGTAATTTACCGATAGATAAATCCATGTTCATGGCTGCCGAAACTTTCTTTTCGACTATATCACAAGCCTTTTCTTGCACAAAGGGGATATACAATGCGAAAGATAAAATCAAAAATAGCCCTATATATATCAGTAGGATTCTAAAGATCCACTTTAATACTTTTCTCATAAATTTCAGATAGTCATGTAAATTACCCGCAAAGATAAGATGCTTTCTTTATTGATTATAAAAATAGCGTAAAACATTCCCTAATAAAAACATTAAATCGCTTGTTACTTAAACATACTTCAAAAACATTTTGTTCTAAAAAAACTATTCCGATCGGTAAATAAATTGATCTATAGTTTTTATATAATTGCAAATATTGATCTTTAAAAAAAAACATTACTTTTGCCCAAATACCTTTAGTTAAATATGATTGATATAAAGAACTTATTAAAATCAAACAAAGACAAACTTGAACCGGCTCTTGAAGTCAAAAACAAGGTAATGTCATTGAATCCTATAAATCGATTCTTAACTATAGGATTATCTGTTTTTATTGTCTATATGACTTTTTTTGATGACGATAATTTTATTCGCAGAATAAGACTTTGGCATGAAATCAACCGATTACAGTCCGAAGTAAAACGCTATGAAGGTGAAATTAATGATTCAAAATCCGAACTCGAGAAACTTCAAATGCACAAAGAAACTCTTGAGAAATATGCTCGTGAAGAGTATTTAATGAAAAAGGAAAATGAAGACATCTTCATTATCGAAGAATAGGAATTATAATATAACAAAATGATAAAAAAGTATTTATTTGAGGTTTCAGCTGTTTTGGTTTTAATCTCTTCGATTTTATATATCACTAAATGGGAATGGGCTCCTTATATGTATGCAGTAGGTACTGCTGGCATTGCCGTTTTCCATTTAACAAACCGTTATGAAGGAACGAACCTTCGCAAAAAACGACTACATCGTATTCTTGGTTTCGCAGGGATGCTAATGGTACTTTCATCATACTTTATGTTCAAGCATGAGGGTGAGTGGATCGTCACTCTTCTGATCTCTGCATGTCTGCATTTGTATGCATCCTTCGTTATGCCAAAAGAATAACTAAGATCAATTCAAATCTAATTTTAGCAATATGAAATACACGCCTGAATTACACAATATACAACGCGCCCGTCAAAGAATAACGGGTGTAGTTTATCATACCCCTTTAGCCAGAAATATTGCATTATCCGAACGCTTTGATGCAAACATCATGCTTAAGCGCGAAGATTTACAAGAAGTTCGTTCTTATAAAATCCGCGGAGCTTATAATAAGATCATGTCCTTAACTGAGGAACAGCGTCAGCATGGCGTTGTTTGTGCCAGTGCCGGAAACCATGCACAAGGTGTCGCGTACGCTTGTAAATCACTAAATATAAAAGGTGTAATCTTTATGCCTAACCCGACCCCTCTGCAAAAGCGGGGACAAGTAAAGATGTTTGGGAAAGAAGCTGTCGAAGTGATTCTTACCGGAGACACTTTCGATGATGCATTTAAGGAAGCAATGATCTACTGTAAAGAAAACAACATGACTTTTATTCATCCGTTTAATGACGAAAAGGTGATTGAAGGTCAGGCCACCGTAGGTTTAGATATCCTGAACGATGTCGATTCGCCGATTGATTATTTATTCGTTCCTATTGGCGGCGGCGGTTTAGCGTCAGGCGTAGGCAGCGTCTTTAAAATGATTAGTCCCGAAACTAAAGTAATCGGAGTCGAACCTGTCGGAGCTGCGAGTATGAAAAACTCCATTGATGCCGGTGAAGTTCGTGAGCTGGACGAAATCGACACTTTTGCTGATGGTGTAGCCGTCCGTAGACCGGGAGATCTCACCTATAAGATATGTAAAGAGGTACTGGACGAAATCGTTGTTGTACCTGAGGGACATATTTGCGGAACAATCCTTAGCTTATACA
>JBOFKE010000321.1:0-22028 GCA_051657185.1 Bacteroidales bacterium
GATCCGAGTCAAACAGGAGATTACTCAATAGCAAATGCTGATTTTTATGGACCATTCCAATATGATTCACCAAATATGAATTGGTTTATAGGTCTGGGTGATAAGCAGTATGCCGAAAGTCGTGGTGGAAATGGCGAATGCTGGGTATTTGACGCTATGGCAAGACCTGATCAAATATTCACCAATGGATTACCTTATGGTATATATGTAATTGGTGAAAATACAAACTATGAAGCCGGAACTATTCATACAGCTTATCATCGTATATACGAAAATTATGAGATGAAAGAACAAATTAGATTAGTAAGTGGTCAAATAGAAATTTCAAAATTAGCAGACGGAAGAGATAAGGTTACTGTAAAAGCTATTGATGCTAATGGAGTAGAATATAAAGGAGAATATACAGGACTGATGCCTACAAATTCGGCAGCGTATCCACCATATAAAGATAGAGTGTTTAATGGAGTCGGAGCAAAAATGGTTGCTAATTATTATGGACGTAATTATGCTCCTGAGAATGAGACTCCTGAAAAAGTAGGATGGGATTTAGCTTTTGAAGATAAAGAATTTTACGACTCAAGAGGGCAAACGGGATTAAATATCGTTTTGGAATTGCGTACGAAACTATCGACCAATTTCGCAGATGGACTCCCTGTAGGTATATATCCGGTTTATAATCCAAGTGAAAATGGAATAGAAGAAGGTATATATAACGGTAATTTTACTTTTTATACTGTAGCTTATGAAACTGCGCAAAGTAAAATAATGATTACAGGTGGATTTATTACTATCTCAAAAGAAAATGGAAAGACTGTAATCGACTTTGATTTGGAAACAGCAAATGAATATGTGAGATATACTGTCACTGGAAGATATGATGGTGATTTTGTATATCAGGATTTTTCAGGATCTCCGGGATCAATAACTAATACCCGGAATATGAGAAAAGGCAATCAACAATCCAGAGAAAATGAGATTATACTATTTAAGAAATAATTAAGGATCAATGAGAACTACAATTAAATATTCGTTATTGGCATCAAGTTTGCTATTTGCTTCTTGTGAGTCTGCACATGAATTATTTTTGGATGAACCAAGTGAAGAAATCTCTTCTGAGTCATCTGTTATTTATGAAAAAGGAGTTATACGTGTAAAATTAAATGAAGCTATTTGTGAAAATCTGCCACAAAATGCAGAGGAAAGCAACCAGTTTGTAGGTAAATTATTATCTGAAGAATTAACTGATTATCGGATTGAGTCTGTAGAAAGACTTTATCCTTATGCAGGTAAATTTGAAAAACGAACAAGAGAGATGGGGATGCATTTATGGTATGTTGTTCGCTTTGATAAAGATATTCCACAAACAAAAATGTCAGACTCTTTTATAAAGAGCAAAGACGTTTTGAAGGTAGAGAAAGTTCCGGTTATAAAACATTATCACTCAACGATTATACCAAATTTGAAAGTTAGTTTAAATCAGCTAACAACTAAAAATAGTATTCATAATGGATTAATTTTCAATGATCCATTATTAGCAGATCAATGGCATTATAAGAATGATGGAACAAAACCAAATCATTTACCAAATGCAGATGTGAATGTTTTTCCTGTATGGGAGAAAAATTTGGTGGGAAATCCGGATGTGATTGTTTGCGTAGTTGATGGAGGTGTAGATTATCGACATGAAGATTTGCATGAGAATATGTATGTCAATGAAAAAGAGTTAAATGGAACACCAGGCGTTGATGATGATGGAAACGGATATGTCGATGATATTTACGGATATAACTTTGTAATGGGATCAGGCACACTAATACCTCATGATCATGGTACACACGTAGCTGGAATTATTGCAGCAAAGAATGATAATGGTATTGGGATTGCCGGTCTTGCCGGTGGAAAAGGGGCAGAATTTAGCGGTGTGAAAATTATGTCTGCACAAATATTTACAGAAAATGGAAGCGCAAATGGTTCGGTTGCAATTAAATATGGAGCAGATAACGGGGCTGTTATTAGCCAGAATAGTTGGGGATACCCTCTTTTGACAGAAGTTCCCGAATCTGACCGTTTGGCTATCGAATATTTTACTAAATATGCAGGTGTCGATGAAAACGGAAATCAGACAGGACCAATTAAAGGGGGTATTGTTGTTTTTGCTGCTGGAAATGAAAATCGTGCATATTCAGTACCCGGAATGTGTGATGATGCGGTAGCAGTAACTTCGATTGCGCCGGATTATAAAAAAGCATACTATTCCAATTATGGTATCTGGGCTGATATTGCAGCTCCCGGCGGACAAGTAACTTCCGAATATGGACCAAACCAGGCAGGGGGAGTTCTGAGTACAACCACGGGAAATACATATCAAAGAATGCAGGGATCTTCAATGGCGTGTCCACACGTATCAGGCGCTTTTGCTTTGCTTGTTTCGGAACTTAGCAATAATAATGTAGTCGGTGTTAGTGGAAAAGAACTTGTTGCAAAGTTACTTAATAATACCCGTCCTGTAGATAATTATAATCCTCAACACAATGGGTTATTAGGAAAGGGACTCTTAGATATTTACAGAGCAGTAGGAGGTAATAGCTCGATTGCTCCTGATAGGATCCATGATTTAACCATTCTGCAAAGTAATTATAACTCAGTTGAATTACAATGGACTGTACCGGTTGATGAGGATGATGCAACGAATATTGGTTTTTCTATCTACTGTAGTGAGAAACCATTAGACGGTGTTGACTTTGAGAATCCGGGTAAAGACATTCAGGTAATTCAAGTTGGAGAATATACAACTGCCGCCGGCACGAAGATGCAAACGAAAATCACTGGACTGTTTCCGGGAACCACTTATTATGTAGGAATACGGGCATTTGATTATTCTGGCAATATGAATCAGATTTCAAATATTGTGACTACAACAACACAAGCGAACGGAATTCCTGTTATATCAGCTCGTGATGGAGTTGAAATATCTGTAAAGAATACAGGTACAGCTAAGTTGCGATTTGATGTAAGTGATCCTGATAAAGATAAACTGGTTGTGGATTTAAGAAAGGGATCTGACGCGGAATCATTTGTATATAATAATGGTATTGTTACATTGTTTCTAAATGGAGCCAAAGCAGTTAAAGGTACCTATAAGTCAATGATTGTCGTAACAGATCCTTATGGAGCTAAAGCCACACAGGAAGTAACCTATACGATTTCGGAACAATCAGCACCAATATTTACAGATAAAAAGATGACTGATCTGGAGATTATCGGATACGATAAAACTGCAAAAATTGATTGGACTGAATATGTTATAGATGAAGATGGGGATGTTCTGGATGTTCAGGTAGTCTCTTCTGATCCTGACGTAGTAACAGCTACTATTGAGGGCAACTATTTGATATTAAATACACGAATGGCAGGCTCGGCTAAAATAACAATGGAGTTTAGCGATCGAACAAATCCAGCAATTCAGCTTCAATTTGACGTGAGTTGTATCAAAGACCAGTCTTCGGTAGATATTAATCAGATTCAGTTCAAGCTGTTTCCGAATCCGGTAATTGATAATCTGTTTATCGAAGCAGATACATCGGTAGATGTAAATGTTCGTATAAAAAATTCCCGTGGAAACCAGGTATATAAGTCTTCGGGAGTTGAACTTGAATCTCAAAATGCAAAAATGCTTAATCTGAGTCAGCTGAAAGCAGGACAGTATCAGATAGAAATAGAAGCAAACGGTAAAACTATTAAACGCAATCTGACGAAATTATGATAAAACGATCTTTAATTATACTGGCTGTATTAGCAACAAGTCAGTTGGCCAACGCACAAATGGATATGTTGAGTGTAAGTAATGATCCCCGCTCTTTAAGTTTGGGGAATAACACAACGACAACCGGATCATCAGCCTATTCGATTTATTCCAATGCTGCATCTGTAGCTTTCTCTGAAGATCGCTTCGGAGTAGGAGTGTCTGACATTTTATGGATGCCTTCAGGAGTAGATGTAAATATCGGAGCTTTGTCCGGCTTTTACGGTGTTAATAACCGTCTTTCGTTATTAGTGGGCGCACGCTATAGTTTCTGGAAGGACTATTTGTTAATGGATGAAGTCGGCGAATGCGGGAGCGGTTTTCGTCCTTACGATTACTCGATTGATTTGGGAGCCGCTTATTTGTTGACCGATTACCTTTCGGGCGCGGTTACTTTACGCTATCTCAATTCACGTATCTTTACTGAAAAAGCTTCAGCCTTTGGAATGGATGTGCATTTACAAATGCAGTTAGAACGTTGGACTGCCGGCTTATCGGTAACGAATATCGGATCAAAATTCAAATATGAGTATTCCTCATTGGTTCAGCCCGTACAGGCTAAGTTAGGAGGGGCTTATGATTTCTTTGCTACGACATCGGATCATAAATTGAAAGCAGGAGCCGAAGTGGGCTATCTTTTCCAGCCTAAAGAAGATCGTTCTTTTCTGGCAGGTGCAGGTGTGGAGTATATCTATAAATCAACGTTAGCTCTTCGCGGAGCATACTCTTATGCTGATAAGGAGGCTTTTATTCCTTCTTTTGTGAGTGTCGGTCTGGGCCTAAAAGTCGCAGGTATCGGACTGGATGCTGCTTATCTGATTCCGACGGAAAGTAATACATCGCTGAAAAATACTTTTTCGATAGGCTTATCATATTGTTGGTAAAAACAGAAATTCACCGTTTATTATATTTTACAGGTGAATGGATCGTATAATAAAAAAAGGTTGTTTGATTGGATAATATCCTTTCAAACAACCTTTTTCGTATTAAATATAAAAGCGAAACTGATTAATTCGGCATTTCTTCACCGAAAATAAGCATATAATCACGTTTTGCAGCCGGAACAGTCCACTCTTCCGGAATAAATTTCCATTGGTTTAGAGGTTGAGGATTTAGTTTACCCTCTTTCTTGATGTATTCCATCAAGTAGTAACGCAGATCTTTATTGGTTGCCATGATAATGCGGCTTTTCAATTCCTCCTGAGGAATGCCGGCACCTTTAGTCAAAAGGTCACCACCACCATTACCTCTGTACGAGTTAAGAGCTACTTTGTATGATTTATTTAAATCGAAAGGCGAGCCGTCAGCCATGCTGATGATATTGATACGTTCTCCTTCCGGTTTTGTTACGTCCACTGTGTAAATAATACCTGCACCTGAATCGAAGTTAAAGCTCATGTTTGCGAAAACCTGTCTTTCATTTCCGCTTTTAGTATCTTGTTTCAATAACAAAAGGTGATCTTCAGGCGATTTCATTTGATTTGCCCAACGTGCGTATGATTCTTCCAGCAAGCCTTTTACTTCTTTACCAGTCAGATTCATTACATAAAGCATATTCTCATATTTATATAAGTTGAACATATCTCTTACACGAATAGTTCCTTCTTTGATTTCCGAACGGAAAGAAAGCGGTGCCGTGATCGAAATATCTGCTCCAGAGATAGCTAATTGCAATTGGTGAATCAGATCAATGAAAGCCGAAGGACCGAAATAAGCCGGTCTTGAATCTACATCAGACGCAAAATCACCGATAGGCATACTTACAAACTCTTTTACCACGTCAAACTGAGGTTTGAATTTGTTTGTAAAATCAGCATCGGGTTCAACATTTTTCATGTCAACTAGTTTACCGATAACTTCTTTACCTACGATTTTGTCTCGTTTTTTCTTGAATACAAGTTCAACTTCCGAAACGTAACGTCCGTTACTTGCCGGATTGATAATCAAAACAGAATCTCCGGCTACATTAGCCACTTTGCGGTTGTCTGCGCGGTGATCGTGTCCCATTAATACAACGTCAAATCCCGGAACATTCTGGGCAACGCTCAAAGAGGCGTTATCGCGGAATTTATCTGACATAAGTACTTCGTTTTGTCCTGCGTGGAAAAGACCAACGATAGCATCCGGATTAACTTCTTTCTGAATGATCGGAATCCATTTCTTAGCTGTTTCTTCCATGTCATCAAACTGCAGACCTTGCCAAAGAGTTTCTGGTAACCATGCCGGAATAGCCGGAGTGATCATACCTAAAACGGCAATCTTGATACCATCTACCGTAAATACTTCGTAAGGTTTGAAATACGGTTTTCCCGTTGTGCGGTCAATTACATTCGCACCCAACATCGGGAATTGAAGATCATTCACGAAACGATCAAAAACAGGACGACCTGTTTCGATATCGTGATTCCCGATAGACATCGCGTTATAACCGATATAGTTCAGGATATCTGCTCCAAGGTGAGTCGAAGTTGTATCCATGAAATTGTAATAATAAGCCGAAGGCTGCCCCTGAAGGTAGTCGCCGTTTTCAAGAACGATCACATTCTTTTTTCCGTGTTTTTTTCGCTCTTCTTTAACCAAAGTTGCAACACGTGCCATGCTTCCATCCATAGGTTTATCCTCAATAAAATTATATGGATAGTATGCACCATGAATGTCAGATGTTTCTATCAGCTTAATACGAACTTCTTTCGATTTAGCGAAAACGAAAGAACCGCACATAAGCAATGACAGCACTAATGTAGAAAAACGTTTCATTTGTTGTTGTTTAGGTTTATGATAAACTTAGTTGTTTCTTAAGTGAGACGTATTTATAAGATCGAGAATATCATAATCGATAATAAAAATATCGCATAGGTTACTTTATCCATTAATCCCGTGTCGGACACAGGAGCCAGCTTCTTTTTGAATAGACGAAAAACCAATGATCCGCAAATAATCCCGATCAGAGTTCCGCATAAAACATCGCCAAAGAAGTGTACACCTAAATAAATACGGGAATAACCTGTGAGTAAAGCCCAAAGTATAAGCAGGAAGTATTGCCATTTGTCTCTGAAATATAACATCAGAAGAGTTGCAATCCCAAAAGTATTTGCAGCATGACTGGATGTAAAGCCATATTTGCCCCCTACATATCCGTTGACTGTATGAATAATTCCTTGTAATTCCGGATCACGCGATGGACGTAATCTTTCGGTTAGCGGTTTTAGTATTCCCGAACTGATCTGATCTGTAAGCAGTATAGTAAGTCCGATCGCCAATACCCACCAGAAATTCTTTTTTCCGTTGTTTTTATAGATGAAATAAAGATAGGCTATATAAAAAGGAGCCCAAACCCACATGTGAGTATAACGAAAAAAGAAATCGTCCCAGAAAGGTGTATGAAAACTATTTATCCATACAGTAAATGAGCGATCCCAACCTATAAGTTGCTCAATCATCGTAAATCAGTTTTTATGGTTTATACTTGAAAATATTCATAGCGTACAAAAATAAATACATTTAATGATTCTAACTAAGCTAAAGAGTAAAATAAATCTCAATTAACTCTACTATACCGAAATTCAGACTTCTCATATACAACAGAGGGCCATACAGCGAATATCGCAGACGGCCCTCTGAATTTTTAAAGAGTTGAATTTTTAAAGAGATTAAAGAACAATTGTTTTAGTGGCGGTTGAGTCAGTCAAACCGTATCAACATACTATGAAACTAATGAAAACGTTATTTAGAAAATAATCTGGAAACGGGTTTGAATAGCATTTAATGTCGTATTTTCAAATCCTGACCGGTTATTCACATAAGTATATGAATAATGCAGTCTCCAAATCATATATTTATTTATATAATAATTAAGCGTGATGGAAGCATCGTTTTGACGACCTCCTAAAATACCAGCTCGCTTATCGGATAAATCCGTATAGTTATATCCTGCTACTGCCTCTAACGTTCCCGGCTGAGGTGTTGCGATCCCTGCATCCCATGCCGAGTATTTATAATCCTTACCGATAATAACTCCACGTAATAAGACATAAGCTCCGTTAGCCTTGAAACTTGGTTGATTGTTTCGTTGCACATGTACATAGAAGTATTGAGATTCAATACCGAAACGTTTGTAGGCTGCACAGATTTCCGGTGTGAATTTATAAAGCATTTTGGCATCTACGATTGCTGCTTCCTGAGCCGTTACTTTTGAAATGCGCGACGGAAAGTTCGTTTTCAAAACAAACGTTTTGTGATTGTACTCAGGATTGCTGTTATAACGAGGCGTTTCAAATGCTCCCGAAACACCAATATGAAATATACGACCATCTTCGGTGAAAGGTCTGAATACCAGGCGTGACATCATACCGTAGCCTTGTTTTCCTGTTTCGGATGTATTCTTCTTAATCGCTTCATTCTCGACATGAAAACTAAGTGTTCCGAAGAATTTTTCCTGACTGTGCATATACATCGCTCCGATCAAACGTGAATTAAAGAATGCCTCATTACTTTCAGGTTCTTCCATCGAGATTTTCATGGATGAGCTTGTGCAACTTTGTAGTCCGAACTGATGAACGAAATAACCTAGTCTTAAAAGATTCTTTTGTCCGAAAGAACGTTCCACGAATATATCTTTCAACGATAATTTACCATAAGCAAATCCTACATCCACTTTAGCTTTGTAAGCACCGTACGAAGCTTTTACTCCTAAACGAGCATCGGGGATGGCCAGACCGCTTGTTAAATGGTCGTTATTCGAATGAAGATATCCGGCATCTATTAATATACGACTTGTCGGTCTTACTTCTAATTTTTTGTCCTGGGCATGCATAGTAAAGCATGAGCATGCGATTGTAAGTATCGCTATTATCGATTTATTCATAGGAATTATGATAGATTTTAGAAGGCTGATTATGTGATTTAATTTTTAGTGCTTTTTGAAACTTTGCCTGCTTTCTGTAGCGAGTTAAACTCTTTTTTTGCTTTTTCAAGTTGCTTCATGAAAGCGTCGTTTGCGTGTAAACGTGCTACTACACCGCTTGCTACCAAACGTGCTGCATCTACGTCGCTTTGGAAGTGATAACCGCAAATCACACGGCTTTGTCCCATTTGATAACCTCTTTGCAGAATTTCGTCTTGACGGTCCGGATTGATTTCAGCTAATACAAGTGCTGTTGCCCATCCGATAGCTGTGTGTCCTGAAGGATAAGATCCGTTTGTAGAAAGCTCTTGTTGTTGTTCCGGATTACAAGTAGCTTCCTGATAGAAACTGAATGGACGAACACGCATATAATGTTCTTTGGCATGACGTGTTGCTAAATCTCCTGCATCTTCACGCATATTGATCACTAATTTGTGAATTTCAGGGGTGCTTTCTTTTGATATTTCCACACCGAACGCATCCGAAAAAGCCATCGGTACGCCATTTCCTCCTACACGTGCATCACTTACTGCCTGATCTCCGCGTGGAGTGTCTCGTTGCATTTTTCCCCACTCGTATTGAGCTTCGTCATTAAGGAATAAAATACTACCCGGTGCAGGAGGCGCTGGTAATAATTCCAAACTGTTGGGTACTTCTGAAATTTCAAGAAAGTAAAGATCAGGGTTTGTTCTTCTGTCTTTGATTTTTGCTTCTTGTGCAAATGCACTTAATGAGAATAATGTGCATGCTAATGCAACGAATAAAGGTTTTTTGTTCATAAGTATTGGTTTTATGAGTTATAAATTTTGATTCGCTGCAAAAGTATGGGAGGGAGGGTAAAAAGAAAGTTGCATGTGTTTATTTGCTCGATTTTCACACATGCAACTTTCTGCAATATTGATTTATGGATTTGTTAATCAATGAGTTTTAGGATGTAGTAAACGAATACTTTATGAAGTGGCTTTTCTTCGTAATAATGTCTCAGAACTTCTTCGTTACTTTTAATTTTACTGTTAATCAGTCTGCTTATGACCGGATTCAGGTTGCCGTAAACGCCAAGCATACCCGGAATAAGGAATCTTTTGATTCTTGGGTTGACCAGAAGCAAAGCCAGCACTTTCGCCTGCTGATGATAATAGCTCGTAATCTTCAAAAGATCGTTCAGAACAGGCTGATCGGTTTTGTGCAATATTTTGTACATCGTAACAATCAGGTGCTCGATACGGTCTGCATATACTTTTGTCTTTTCAGTAATAATCAGATCCAGATCTTTGTCGAATTTTTTGTTGATCAGCTGATCATTATCATGGATAACCTGATCTCTGCACAGAATATATTTGTCAATACAAACACCGATATCGTCCTTGACCCGGAGAAACTCGATACGTTCATGAATTTCATTTAACGAACGGAGTATATCGTGTGGGTTAGACAGGCGCAAAGACGCACGGATCTGAATCAGTTCGGTTAGTAATAATTCAGATATTTCGTTTTGTTCTTCCCTTTCGTTTAAATAACGGGATTGTTTCTGAATATATAATTCGATAAGTTCGGTGGACTCAGGCGAATCAATTTTTCGGAGCATTATTTTCAGCTCGGTCAATCCTTTTTGTAACTCACTGAGCGGAACATGCCCCGAATCCTCATTTATTTTATTCAGAAGCTCGAAAATACAGGAGGTAAGACCATGGATACTGATGGCGCCGCTCATTTGTTGTTGAATGGCATCGCGGTCAGTGCGGAAAGTATTGTATTCCTGTATCCAGTTTTCGTTGATAGCAACTTGTTTCCGGATAAGATCAATATCATCTGATTTTAGAATCATCATAGATTCTTCGAGCAAAAGATCCTGTTCGTAAGCATGGATAGTTGAAATCTGTGCGATTTGAGTTTCCAGCTTTTTGAGTAATCGCAAAGATACTTCCCGGTTATGCAGAATAATTTTGGATGTCAGACTGCTGATAACCTTATTCAATTCTCTTTTTCGTTGTTTCGTTATATCTATTTGGTCGATCTCAGATCTGAGTTGATCGATTGCTGCTTTTTCATGATCATTGGAAAGATTATAATACAGCATTAACTCGTCTGCACACGCCTTTAGTTCGTTCAATTGATTATTGAGTTGAACTCTGTTCATCTTTTTCCGTCTGTAATGTCTGAAAACAGCATAGATCACGAACAGGGCAGAAAGGGCAATGAACAGCAGTATATATTTTACTCCGACATTTAATCCCGGAGTAAATGTAATCCAGCGTGCTTTATCTTCCTGATGAGGTGTCAGTCTCAAAACACCCATATTGGATCCAAGGAACAAAGTCTGATCTTTCACATAAGCAGCAGCAGGGTTAAACCGGATATCGGTGTAGAACAAGCCCCCGTCATGCAGATAGCCTGCCTGATCAGAGATTATCTTACGTATTCCCGCATCACCGATTGCGTAAAACAGTGTGTCGTTCAGATAAATAAGCTTATGATAACCGCGTGTCTCAAGAGAGTTATTCGTTACGTGTGATAATATATCGTGATTTGTCAGCGTAATTAACTGCGGAGGATAATCTCCCGTTACGATCAAATCTTTAATGGATGCATGCTCACTTGTATGATCGATGTATTTAAAGTTAGTATCCCGGTTTGCATAATACACACCGCTGTTTAGTGTAGAAAGATACAGAGCTTTCGAATGTGGAGCGGTGAAGAAGGATGTGACATAACGGTGTTCAAAACCGGCAACCGAGTCCACTTCGTCAGTTTGCGGATTTATGACGCACAGTCCGTCCTGTATTCCGAAAAACAATTGTGTCTGATTACCCTGATTCTTTAAATAAGCAGCCGTAATCTTATGCTTGGATTTATAGATTAAACGTGGTTTATGAAAAAACGTATTTTTGAGCAGAAAGCGCGAAACGGACAACTCTTTGATCTCATTCTTGCTGTTGCAATAATAGAGTTTGTCACCGTCTGTACTCATCCAGCTGATCTGTTCTTCGAGCGGGAATGTATAAATAGGGTTGGCTACGGACTCACCCTTATTTTGAAAATACAGATCATTGCATGAGGTAAGAAAGTATGAAATATCTCCGCTGTTGCAGGCTATTTTAATAATATCATTGCCGCTGAATACGCCTGTGTGTTTTGGTACACGCCAGATGGCATCTTCCATTAAGAGAATGGAAAAATCTTTCTGAAAGTCGGGCAGTATCACATTACGGCATTGATCCGCCATTTTCTTTCGCAACGGAACAACGCGAAAATCTTTAAGATTCTTGCTGATAGCCATATTGTCGCGATCTGTCAGATAATGGACGCCTCCCGATTGATAATAGACTTTCGGAGAGAAGGGCAGATTGATGCTTCGTATCATTTTTCCTGAAATCGCTGAAAGATAAAGCTTATTGCCCGACACGGCATACAAGGTATCATTCGAAACCGATACATGATTGAAAGCCTGATCCGGCAGATCGGTGTGTGCTCGCTTGTTTGTCAGATCATAGGTAAGCAAGCCATGCTCGGTTGCTGCCCATAGCTTATTCCCGCGATTTGTACATATATTATAAGTTACAAAAGAGTAGTTATACGTATCGGTTAGCTCGTCGACAGAAGGATAGACCAAGCTCAGTGTGTCATTCGGATTATTCGGATCAAGCAGGTACATACCTTGCGTGGTAGCCAGGAACAGAGAATCACCACTCAGACAAATATCATAGGCTGAATATCTGTCACCCTTGGCAGGGATTGTATAGGTTTTCAGTTTAACCAGACTATTTCCTTTTAATTCCCATTTCTGAAGTCCGGAATTACGGATACCGATCCATAAAATAGAATGATCTTTCGTGATTCGATTTTCCAGAACTTTGTAGATGCGGTCTGTTCCCACATCAAAGGCTTCGGGATGGTTTCCCGAAACACGCCAGAGTCTACCCGTTTCGCTTCCGACCCAGATCGTTTGGTCTTCTCCCGACGATACAGAGGTTGTTTTTTCGTCAAAATACAACTCTGTTTCTCCCAGTGAATGCATATTGACCTTCTCGTCACAAGCAATAAAAAATTGTATGAAGAGTAATGAAGTCGTTATAATAAGATAAAATCCTGCTTTGATCTTAATCAGCATATTCTGTTAGTTTTTCTATTCTGCTTTTTAGACTATCTCAGATTACGAATACAATTCGTACAATCTGTATATTAAATAATGGCCGCATATCAAGCCTTCAAATAAGAGGGGCAAAAGTATAAAGTTTAGTCAAATATCGCTCCCGTATATGGATTAAATAATCCGAAATATGGTTTTACTTCGTATTATGAAATGTATCTTTTCTGATAATCGGAATGACAAAAAGCGATTAAGTTAGTCTTATTACTATCTTTTTGTATTTTTCTAATGGCTCAGGTTGCGATATTTTGACTTTCTGGAATTAGCTAATGGTGTGTGCTCTGGAAAAGTGTTTACATAATAGTCTGCTAATCAGTATATAAGGTTTTTCTTACTTCAAATACATATATCTTTGGATTCTAATACGTATTTGGAGTAGATTATATACGTATTAAAAAGAATTTATACACCGCGAAAAAATATTTATATACCGTTGAATTTTCAAAATACACCGTATAAAATTGAAGATACGGTGTGTTTTAGAAAAATAACCCTTATTTCGTAATAAAACAGACTCATGATTCTTATAAATACGGTTTGAAGCCGGAAAATTTGATTCGAAAACAGAGAGGTACGCAATGTGTTAAAGTGATAGTAAAAAGGCTTGTTTTACGTCATAATGTATTAGTCCGAAAAGTAGGTGAATGATGTTTGGTTGTCATCAAGGGTAGAAGTCTGATCACACGGGGGAAACGAAGATAAAATGGCATGTGATATTTTGTGATTTATATTAAAATAAAAAAGCGTTTACCGATCCGAAGATCAGTAAACGCTAATTCGTTATCTTTTTAATCCTGCTTAATCTCTAATTATTGAGATCGGCAACTTGATTAATCTGAGATCAGATTAGTTAAGTGGCTCAACAGAGATGAAAGATTTGTTGTCTTTTTTCTTGCGGAAAACAACTGTACCGTCAACTAATGCAAATAGAGTGTGATCTTTACCCATACCTACATTTTCACCTGGATGGTGAACTGTACCTCTTTGACGTACGATGATGTTACCTGCTTTAGCGAATTGTCCACCGAAGATTTTTACTCCTAGACGTTTGCTTTCTGATTCGCGGCCGTTCTTAGAACTACCCACACCTTTTTTATGTGCCATTTTCTAATAGAGTTTTAAAATTAAGCGATAATTTCTTTAACTAACACTTGAGTAAACGATTGGCGGTGACCATTGCGTTTTTTGTAACCTTTTCTTCTTTTCTTTTTGAAAACGATTACTTTTTCTCCTTTTAGGTGAGAAAGAACTTCGCATACAACTTTAGCACCTTCTACAGCAGGAGCACCAATTTTCAAATCGCCATTGTTATCAACTAACAATACGTTTTCAAACTCTACTGAAGCACCTCTTTCAGCTTCAATACGGTGAACATACAATTTCTTACCAGCCTCAGCTTTGAATTGTTGTCCTTGAATCTCAACGATTACGTACATCTGTTTTTTATTTACAGGTTACCTCCGTAAGGCGGGATGCGTTGTGCAGCCTCTTGATCAGCCTTTTTCGGAATCATCGGGTGCAAAAGTAGGAACTTTATTCGAGTTTTGCAAGCTTTTAAATCTAATTATCAATAGATAGAGACAGAGATATACAAAAAAAGAGTTTCCCGATTGAAGGGAAACTCTTTTTATATGTTTGATCTAAGCGTTTGCTTATTCTTGAATATCTTGTTTGCGTGGAGTTGAACCAGATACAGCATAGTAAAGAAGGAATACCTCACAAGCAGCGATCAATGTCCAAGTAAGATCCCATCCGCCGATAATATCAGCAAATACACCTTGTACTAATGGAATGATACCACCACCAACTACACCAATCATGATCGCACCCGAACCAAGAGATGCATATTTACCAAGACCTTTAACAGCTAAAGAGAAAATAGCCGGCCACATGATTGAGTGGAATAAACCAACACCAACCAATAACCATGGGTTTTCAAGAGCCATACCTGCAATTAACAATACTGCTGATGCTACAGAAGTGAAAGTCAACTGAATTTTAGCAGGAACTTTGCTGATGAATGATCCGATCAAACGACCAACTAACATACCACCCCAGTAAAGAGATGCCATAAGAGCTGCTTTTTCTGCGAATTCGCCACCAAGTTGTTTTGCGAAAGATACGATGTTTGTACCTACAGCTACTTCAACACCTACATAGAAGAAGATTGCAACTACTCCTAATACTAAGTGACGGAAAGACCAGATGCTGCGTGGAAGAACTTCACCTTCTTCAGCAGTAGCACTTTTGATTGTAGGAAGGTCCAGTCTTTTTACGATAGCAGCAAGGATAGCGATAACGATTGCCAATACGATGAAAGGAACGATTAAGCTGTCGATTTGAGCTGATTTTCCACCGAAGATAACATAAGCAACGAAAAGAGGTCCGATAGTTGTAGCAACAGAGTTACTTGCACCACCAATACTCTGACGTTGTACGTCACTTGTTCCTTTTACGTTACAGTTAACAAGGAATGGGTTGATAACAACCTGCATAACTGTTACGGCACCACCAACGATGAAAGAACCGATAAGGAAAATAAAGAAAGCAACAGGAACTTCGATACTCGGGCCAAAGTTGATGCTTACAGGTGAATATACCTGAAGAAGAACAGAAGCTTCGAAAATAATAAGACCGATGATCATTACTAAAAGTGCTCTTACAAGCGTGCCTTTGTAACCTAATTTAGTAACCCAGTTCGCACCAATACCTCCGAATGCCGGATATGCTAAAAACCATGAGAAGGTAATGAATGTCATCAAAGTGTTTTTGATATCCCCTGCACTTGATAAAAGAGCTTCTTTAAGTGGCTCCTGGAACTGCTGATTAATATTCGTAAAGAAACCAACGAAGAAGAATAAAATAACCATTATAATAAATGGTCCCGTGTAATTAATCTCTTTGCTATTAGTCATTTTTGTTTAGATTTTAATTAGTTATTTAAAAGCTTGATTATTTTTCTACACTAAATTTATAAGTACATGTCTGTCTGTATTTCTCGCCCGGATGAAGCACTGTGCTTGGGAAGTGTGCATGATTTGGTGAATCAGGGAAATGTTGTGTTTCTAAACAGAAAGCACTTCTTTCGCCATAAATTTTACCAAATTTGCCTTCGAAGCCACTTAGCCAGTTGCCTGTGTAAAGCTGTACGCCCGGTTCGGTTGTGAAAACGTCCAGACGGATTCCTGTTTTCGGAGAAACAGCAGTTGCTGCATGGCTCAATTCACCATAATATGCTTTTGTAAGTACATAATTATGATCATAACCTTTGCCATAGATAAGCGCTGTAAAGTTGTCATTAACGCGTTCACCGATTGTGTGAGGCGTAGTGAAATCCAGCGGAGTCCCCTCAACTTTAGCAATTTCTCCTGTTGGGATTAATGTGTCATCAGATGGTGTGTAAAACTTCGCATTAATTTGCATTGTGTGATCTGTGATCGTTTCTTCCCCTGCCCCTGATAAATTGAAAAACGCATGATTCGTAAGATTTAATACGGTAGCTGCATCAGTTTGCGCAACATAATCAATTTTTACTGCATTATCGTTAGTCAGTTCATAAGTCATTACAACTTCCAGCTGTCCCGGATATTCTTCTTCTCCGTCAGGAGATGTATATCCAAGAGTAATACTGTTTTTTGTGATTGAGATTACATCCCAAACTTTTCGGTTGAATCCTTCTAGTCCACCATGTAAACTATTCGGCCCGTTGTTTACGGCTAAAGTATATTCTTTGCCATTTAAAGAGAACTTCCCTTTAGCGATGCGGTTACCGTATCGTCCGATAACTGATCCTAAATATTTCTCAGGTGCATCTATATATGCATCCAGTGTCTGATATCCCAAGACAACATCAGTCAGTTGATTGTCTTTGTCCGGCACAAGAATCGATACGATAAATGCGCCGTAGTTCGTTACGTAGATTTCAGCCCCATTGTCATTAGCCAAGCGAAATAAATCGACTTGTTTGTTGTCAATTGTACGTTGAAAATCCTCACGTAATAAGTGTTCTTTTCGGTTATTTTCCATAGTTCTCAAAGAGGATTAAAAAAGATTCAATAGAGTTACTTTTGTTACCAAAAGTTTGTTCACAGCTGTAAAAGTATAAGTTTTCAGTTAAAAAACAAGCATTTTTATCAAAAGGAAATTATTAAAATAATATTTCGTAAGAATAAGACTCTATTTCACAAAGCTTTAAAAGTTGGCAGAATGTTACATTTGTGTTACAGAAAGGTGATTGGTAGGATATGTTTCTGCAATCCAACCTATAAAAAAGATGAAATATGATTGCTTGTCCTGTAATTTTACTGATCCTGTATAAAGGGCATTTGGAGTATTTCCTTATTTTTGTCTGATGAAAATACATTAAATAAATACGCACTATTAAAACAATAAGAAATATAATACTTGGATTGCTGTTCTGTATAATGTTTTTATACACGACGGTATATGTAGTTCTAAGCATTCCTGTCATACAATCTGAAATTACAACAACCCTTTCGAAAGAATTATCTGAATATTTTGATGCGAGCGTCGAAATCAAAGAGGTGAAACCTGAATTATTTGATAAGATTTCTTTGCGGGAGGTGACGATTAAAGATCAGCATAACGCAACGATATTGAGCGCAAATAAAATCGCGGCTAATATAAACTTGTGGAAGCTGACAAAGCGCAGGCTGGTAATTAATACGATACAATTGTTCTCTTTTGACGCACATTTGTATCGTGAATCATCACATGATCCTCTCAATATTCAGTTTATTATCGATAAATTTAAACCGAAGAAGCCGAAGAAAAAGAAAGGTCTTATTGAGATTCAGTTACGTACGATCCTTGTAAGAAGGGGTAATGTAAGCTATGACAATTACGGCAGGCCCTCAACGCCGGGTGTTTTTAATGCTGATCATATCGGGATTAAAAATCTTTTAGCATCCGTTTCTATTAAAACTATTTCTTCAGATTCGGTGCAGGCTGTTGTGAAACGAATCAGTTTTCAGGAACAGGCAGGATTTGAACTTAAAAAACTAGCTTTCGATATAGAGGGGAATAAACAGGGATTTCGTCTAACGGATTTTCAATTAAACCTGAATAACTCTTCACTGAATATTGATACGGCTTATACGGACTTTAAGAATTGTCCGATTATCACAAACAGAGAGACTATTTTTAAATTTCGGAAAGAATGGAAGGATTCTCTATTAAAACATACCGAAATCTATGCGCGTATAACTCCTTCATTTGTTTCTACAGAAGATTTTACGTCATTCATTCCCAAATTGAAAGAATTGCCTGCTGTCGTTTCCGTACAGGGAACTTTGAGCGGATCGATAGATAATCCCGTTTTGGATAAATTTTATTTATCCGGGAAAGAACTCTTTCATTTAGATATGCGGGCCAGTGTTTCGGGTTTGACAAATCTGAAAGATGCATACATGTTTACGGAGATAAATAATTTGTTTATTGCTCCTGAAGCCATAGATATGCTTACGCATGCATTTATTCCTAAAAAGAGTTATGTGCATGAGCTGGGTGAACATGCGGGGATTACGCAAATGAAACTTTCAGCATCGGGATTTCTGAATGA
Organism: Bacteroidales bacterium; assembly: GCA_051657185.1. Classification (GTDB taxonomy): domain Bacteria; phylum Bacteroidota; class Bacteroidia; order Bacteroidales; family UBA7332; genus UBA7332. The sequence continues at coordinate 18,434 of JBOFKE010000321.1, forward strand.
TTTTCAGATCCATACGACTGTGCATAATAAGTTAGGTAAAGTTGTATTGAACTCTGAAATGAAATACTCACTTAAAGATTCGATGTGGTGTGCTCAGGGGGGTGTTTCGGCTAACGATGTGTTTCTGAAGGTGCTGGTGCCTGCTAAAGATGCCGAAATGCTGGATCGGGGTAATCTTTGGTGTGACTATTCCGGGTCGTGGGCGCCGGGCAAGAAGCCGACCGCAAAGGTAAACGGAGAGTTGTTTGATTTTGATTTTAAAGGTTATCGCTACGGTAATGTCCGGTTTAAAGCTTTGTACTCACCTGCCAATATAGAAGCGCAGGTTGGAATGAATGATTTGAACGGGTATGCATATATAAAAGCTCAGTTGCTTAATTTAGGAACAAAGAACCAGTCGCTTCACTCGGTTATAGATGTGACAGGCCTGAATACAGATGCGTTGAACTTGACAAAGAAAAATAAGAATCTGACGTTTAGTGGTAAGGGGCAAATAGATTTGTCAGGGGCTGGATTGAATGATATTTCGGGGAGCATCCGTTTCGATTCTTTAGAGATCGAAAATAACGAGAATAAGGTTGAGATTCGCAACTTGTATATTGACGCTGACCAGAAGCAGACGTATAAACAGATCAAAATAAATTCGTCATTGCTTAATGGTTCGATTCGCGGAGATTATAAATTGACAAATATACCGGGAAATATGCTGACTGTATTTGCGAATGAGTTGCCAGCGTTGTTTCGTACTATTCCTATAAAAAATAAGGAGGCAGAAGCACAGAATCATATTATATATGATTTTGAGACCGGAGATCTTAATCCTTTATTCCATATTTTAGGAGTGCCTTTCGAAACAAAACGATCAGTTTCCTTATCCGGTTTTTTTGATAATAGAACACAACGTTATGATTTATCACTGATTGTGCCCGAATGTAAAATCGGAAAGACTATACTGGATCAGAGTCAATTGTATCTACACAATGATAACGGGAATCAAAATCTGGAGGTACGAACAACTACGTTTAATAAAAAGCAGCAGCCTGCAAATATAAAACTGAATGTTGTCGGGCGTAATGACTCTGTATTTACAAATGTTACGGTCAGCAATAGTGCTTCGAAAACTTTTGGAGGTGAATTGAATTTAGCATCGTATTGGCGCACAAATGATCAGAAAAAATTAGAAGGACATGTAGAAATCCTTCCTGCAAATGTGATTGTGAATGATACAATCTGGAATATCGCTCCTGCAAATATTTATTTGAGGAATGAGGGTATTTGGGTAGATCAGTTTTCAATCTCTCACCAAAATCAGTACGTAAAGATTAATGGTAAGGCTTCCAAATTGCCTACTGATACATTGGATTTGCAGTTGCAGTCTATAAATCTCGATTATGTATTTGATTTGCTGAATGTGGCAAATGTGCATTTTGGAGGCTATGCATCGGGTGATTTTAAATTATCGGACTTTGAAAAGATACCTCATATCTTTACGAATAACTTCAATGTAAAGAACTTTAGTTTCAGTAATGCTTATTTAGGAGATCTGTCTCTGTATAGCGAATGGAATAAGGAGCAAATGGGTATTTTGATGCAAGGAGCGATAAAGGAAGGTGATAATATGTCCTATGTCGATGGATTTATCTTCCCGACAAAAGGCTCACTGGATTTGAGTTTTGATGCATCTGATTTAAATATAGGTTTTATTAACCAGTTTGTTTCGTCAGTTTTTACTAAATTTGAAGGACGTGCTACAGGTTATGTACGGCTATTTGGTAACTTCTCTAAGCTGGCTCTTGATGGCAATGCGGATTTACATAATGTGAATCTGGGGGTAGGATACACAAATACAGAGTACACGATTAACGATAAAATCTATCTGGAACCGGAACGAATCTATTTTCAGAATGCTCAGCTGATTGACTCGAAAGGGAATAAAGGAAAAGCTTCAGGAGAAATGACGCATGTCGGGTTTAAAGATATTCGATACGATATAAATCTGTTTCCCGAAAATATGCTGGTATTTAACACCGGTAAAAATCAGAATGATTTGTTTTTTGGCACGGTTTATGCAACAGGTAAAGCGAGCATTAAAGGAGATGAGGGGAATGTCAATATTTCATTAAACGGGCGTACTGAACCCAACTCTCATTTTACATTCTCCATCGGTGGTAGTGCATCGGCAGGAGAGTATCAGTTCTTGACATTCCGTGACAAGAAAGCTGCTTATGATTCGCAGAAAGCCGGCAGTGATAGTTTGCAAACCGAACCGGCCGTAAAGGAGAATCCTTCATCGGTGATTAATATAGATTTGCAGGTTGATGTGACTCCTGAGTCGAAACTGACACTGATTATGGATGAGGTGACAGGTGATGAAATTCAGACTACCGGAAACGGAAGTATGCGTCTGACCTATAATTCGCGGAGTGAAGATGTGAAATTATATGGTACCTATACAATCGAGAAGGGAGATTATTACTTCAATCTTCAGAATCTGTTTCTTCGTGAGTTCCAGATTCAGAATGGAAGTTCCGTTGTATTCAGAGGAAATCCGATGGGTGCTGATTTAAATATCAATGCGATCTATTCATTGACTGCCAATCTGGTAGATCTGAATGAGAATTTTGTGAATGACAGAGATTTGAGCCGTACGAATGTACCGGTACATTGTATGTTGAAAATAACGGGCGATATGTTGCATCCGGATTTGGACTTCGATATTTCTCTGCCTTCTAATTCAGATGATATAAACAGGAAGGTGAAGAGCATTATAGGTACTCCGGAGATGTTGAACCAACAAATTATCTATTTGTTGTTAGTAAATAAGTTCTATACGATAGATGTCGGTGACAATAAGCAACGGAATGAACTTTCGGCTATAGCCTCATCCACGATATCTTCACAGTTGAATAATATTCTTCGCCAGGTAAGCAACAACTGGAATCTGGGTACGAATATACGTTCCGATAAAGGAGATTTCTCGGATATTGAGGTAGAGTTGGCTTTGTCGAGTCAGTTGCTGAATAATCGATTGCTGATTAACGGAAACTTCGGTTATAAGGACAATCCGAAGTCTCAGACTAATTTTATCGGTGATATCGATGCAGAATATAAATTGACAAAATCCGGAAATTTAAGATTAAAGGGTTACAACAAAACCAATGATAGGAACTATTATATAAAATCGTCGGCAACGACACAGGGAGTAGGTCTTATCTACAAACGGGACTTTGATAAGATTATGGACTTATTCCGAAAACGAATTAAAAAGAAGAATAAACAAGAAAATGAGAATAAAACGGATGATCCGTCAATAAACTCAGAAGAAAAAATAGAAAAATAAAAGTATTTATGGATAATCTATTTTCACAAAAACTAAAAGATATACAAGGCTATAGCTTGGAAGAAGCCGAAAGACTGAATTCTTCCGAATTATATCCGGAGCATCTGCTTTTAGGAATACTGAGAGACGGAAATAATCGGGCTATTAGTATCTTGAATCAGTTGCATATAGATGTTACTCACCTTAAAAGTGTAATAGACGATTCTGTGAAGAGTAATTACGCACAATCAGACGCAGAAATGGACTCGTCAATTC
>JBOFKE010000322.1:0-6701 GCA_051657185.1 Bacteroidales bacterium
GTGGAGCGAAGGCTGCTATTCCGAATACGCCGGGAAGGAGTCCCATGATTCCTCCGCCTACTCCGGTTTTGACGGGTAGTCCGGTGGAGTAGATCCATTCGCCTGTCTTTTCGTAGAAGCCGAAGGTGGCCATCAGGGATATGATTTTTGTGGCGATACCCGAATCAAAGATCAGTTTGCTGCTGACTGAGTTCCATCCGCTGTTGGCGATGGTAGATGCACAGATGGCTAACTGGGAGCAGGTGACGCCTAGTGAGCATTGTTTCGTGTAGAGATCCAGTGACATTTCGGGGTCGTCGTAAATACGGCCTACATTTTTGAGCAACCAGGTGATGGAGCGGTTGTTGAAGTTGGTTTTTGATTCGGACTCGTAGAGTTCGTTGATCAATGTGAGGGGTGATCCGCACAGTTGCTCCATGTTGCGCATAATCTTTTCCCATTTGACTTCGCTGTTGCCGATGGGCTGGATCAGGCTGCACGCACTGATGGCTCCTGCATTGACCAGCGGGGTCGAGGGATGGTTGTTCTCGAGCAGGATGGCCATGATGGAGTTGAAGGGGAGTCCGGTTGCGTCGGCTCCGATCTTCTCAAGCAGGGTCTCGTCGTTGTATTGCTGAAGTACGAGTATGGTCGTGAGTACTTTCGATATGGATTCGATGCCGAAGGCATAGTCTGTGTCGCCGACTTCGATGATTTTTCCGTTTGGAAAACAGATGGATATTCCGAACAGATCGGTCGGGATTTGTTCGAGGTAAGGTATATACGAGGCATTTTTGCCTCCTTCGTGGTCACGATAAAGCTCGTAGGCTTCGTTCATGACGTCTTCTATTTGGTTGACAGATACGATTCTTGACATTGTTTTTGTGTTTTAAGAATGTGAGATTGCAATATTATAACAATTTACTTATATAACAATTTATCTCTTCTCAAATAGCGATCTGGTGGAGCTAAAATTCGTGCTGACGATAAAATGATTTTTACTAAATGTTTGATTGTTAGTTGTATTGTGGTAAAATGAAACAAGATGGATTAAATCATTGATATTTTGAAAAATTAATTGCTGTTAATGTATCAAATAGTAAAAATGGGTTGGTGGTTTTCCTAAATAGGATGTATTTTGCTGAAAAATAGATTATTATGATGTATAAGAAAAAAATATTGAATAAAAACTTTGTATTTAGAATAAAATATATTTTATTTGCGGTGTAAATACTTAAAAATTTAATAAATAAAATCTCATTTAGTTAGATAACTAAATAAATAAGCGCCATTAAATGATTAAAACCATTTTGTGTGTATTTATTATTAAATTATAGATTGAAGGATGTTTTAGTGTTCGGAGAAGTACTGTGAGGAAAGAAAACGATGAAGATGAAAGAACCAATCTCTGAATTTTATAGCAAGAATTACGAAACGAAATAAAACTATTAACCACAAAGAGGAGATGCGCCTCGTATCGAATCAATTAAACTTAATAATTACTTTATGAAAAAACAATTATTGATTTTTCTTCTCATGTTTACATCTGTGATGGCATATGCGCAGAACAAACAGATTAAAGGGGTAGTGCTGGATGCTTTGAAAGAACCGGTCATCGGAGCAACAGTGATGGAAGAAGGGACTACAAATGGAACGATTACCGACCTGGATGGTAATTTTCAATTGTCGGTGAAACCGAATGCCAAAATTAAAGTAACTTATGTAGGGTATTCACCCACAGTTGTTCAGATAGGGAACAACACAAATCTAACAATCGTACTTAAAGAAGATGCAGAACAATTGGAAGAAGTTGTTATTACGGGTTACGGCAGTTCTCAAAAACGATCAACTCTAACGAACTCTATTGCAAAATTGGATAATAAAGTATTAGAGAATGCTGCATTTTCTAATGCAGGTCAGGCTCTTCAGGGCTCAATTGCCGGTTTACGTGTGACAAACACAACCGGGCAACCAGGTTCGGCTCCGAAAGTCGTTTTAAGAGGAGGAGCGACTTTAGATAATAAAAATAATGAAGCTTTAGTGGTTGTAGATGGAATTGTTCGCTCAATGAATGATTTAAATCCTGCTGATATTGAATCGATAGAGGTGTTGAAAGATGCAGCATCAACAGCGATTTACGGAGCTCGTGCGAACGGGGGGGTAATACTCGTTACCACTAAAAAAGGAAAAGAAGGTAAATCTGCAATTACATATAACTTTAAAGGAGGATTGAATTTTGCTCGCGAAGGATATGAATTTGTCGGAGCGGAAGAATATCTTTACTATAACCGTTTAGGTAATAAACGTATTCATGATGCAGGTTACAACAGACCGTTGTCAGCTGTAGATAATACAACCGGTTATGGTGTAAATGCGGGTAAATTATTTGATTTGGCTTATTTGGATGATTCAAATAAACACTTGTTGGAAAAAGGATGGCAATCAATGAAAGATCCTTATTCCGGAAAGACATTAATCTTTCAGGATCACAGCGGCAAACTTCAGAAAGCAGCTTTTCGTGACCCGGCATTTACACAAGACCATTATTTGAGTTTTACAGGAGGTAATGAAAAAGCCTTGTTTAATGCGTCATTAGGTTACTACAATGAGCAAGGTATTGTTCAGGGTACGGGGTATGAGCGTTTTACAGGTACATTAACGGCGCAATATAAATTATATGATAACTTCACTGTTAATGCAGGAACAACTTTTTCTTACACAGAAAAGCCTGCATTGTGGATTGGAGAACAATCATTATTCTATAGATCATTCAGTATGTGGCCAACATGGAATCCGTATGACGAGGACGGTAATCCTGCGGCAGGTGTAGGTATGGCAGACGGAAATCCTTTGTATTGGAAAGAGAAATTACAACGTTCGAATACAGTGCGTCGTTCAACCTGGAATATTGGTTTTTCATGGGATATCCTTCCTGATAAGCTGACTTTGAAAGAAAATAGTATGATCTACTATTTAGATAATTATCAGGAAAGCTTCAACAAGAAATTCCAAATGCAGAATCGTCCTGCTGCTGACGAAACACGTGAGGCAATGGCCTATAACGAAAAGCAGGTACAGCAACAACATAATATAACATTAAATTATAAAGATACCTTTTCGGATAGCCATAATTTAAATGCAATGATCGGTGGTGAAGCTTTTCAATATGATTTGTTTAAAATGAAAGCTGCAACCCGTAATTCTCCATCTGACGATATTCCGACATTGAATGTAGGATCAGAAAGAGTAACCGCAGAGTCCTATAAAGCACGTTACAGAATCTTATCAGCTTTTGGTCGTGCAAACTATGATTATGAAGGTAAATATTTATTCTCGGCCGTTGCACGTATGGATGGAATCTCTAAACTAAGCGATAATCGTTGGGGATTTTTCCCGGGTGTTTCGGGAGGATGGAATGTTCACGAAGAAGATTTCTTTAAAGAATCTAAAGTGATTGATGTTATTTCTACATTGAAACCTCGTATCAGTTATGGTATTAATGGGAATGTCAGTGGTTTGGGTAATTTTGACGTATATGGTCTGTATGCACCACAAACAATGTATAACGGGACCATCGGTTATTTGAATACTGCACTTATCAACAGTGGTTTGAGATGGGAAAAAAGTAAATCTTTTGAGGTAGGGCTTGACTTAGGATTCTTAAATAATAGATTTAATATCATCTTTGATTATTATAATCGTCTGACAGATGACTTGTTAACGAATCTGGATTTGCCAGGTTATACAGGTTTTGGCAGTATCAAAACAAATCTTGGAGCGTTAAGAAACCAAGGTGTGGAGCTTGAGTTACGCGCGAATATCATTTCTAATGCGAAAGGGTTCAACTGGTCTATGACGGCCAATGTAGCTTCAGTAGCGAATAAAATTGTCAGACTTCCGGAAAACCCGAATGATAAAAACAGACAAGGAGGTCTTCAGGTTTATGATCCAAAATCCCAGCAATATGTATGGGTCGGAGGTTATCAGGAAGGAGGCCGTTTAGGAGATATTTATGCTTATAAACAAGATGGTATTTTCCGTGACTGGGATCATGTAAAAGCAGTAGCGGGAGATCGTTATGATGCAATTGCCGAGTTGTATGGTCCCAATAAGTGGGCTTCAATGACAGATGATCAGAAAAAAGGAAAGAAACCAATTGAGCCAGGAGATGTAATCTGGGCTGACTTAGACGGAAACGGTGTGATCAACAGTTTTGATCAGGTTAAGGTAGGTAATATTTTCCCTAAAGTGACAGGTGGTTTTTCGACTACGTTCAGTTATAAAAACTGGTCATTGTACGGACGTTTTGACTATGCATTAGGCCATACCTTATATAATGACTTATTGGCTCGTACACTTGGGCAATATCAAGGATCATTTAATTTACCTACTGAGATCCGTAACACATGGAGTGAAACAAATACAGGTGCAACACTTCCTAAATTTTATTATGCAGATCAGTTAGCGAAGAAAAATATTACCCGTTCAAATAATGCAAACCCAAATCTGAACAGCAACAGTTCAAGATTTTATGAAAAAGGAGATTATCTGGCTTTGAGAGAACTGACTTTGAATTATCAATTGCCTGCAACTTTCTTGAGCAAAATTAAAATGCAAGCGGCATCAGTTTATGTGACAGGACAAAATCTGTTTTACATAACAGGGTATTCAGGAACATCACCGGAACCGGCATTGAATCCTGATACAGGTTTAGGAGTGGATCAAGGTCGTTACCCAATGCCTAAAACTGTGTTGGTTGGTTTGAATGTGACATTTTAATTAGAAGAGATTATTAATAATTGATTAACGGAAGATATACATATGAAAAAATATATAGTAATGCTTGGGGCTGTTTGTACCCTGACGTTCAGTTCTTGTAATTGGTTGGATGTGGATCCGGTAAGTGAGATTACAGATAGCAACTATTGGAAAAATCCAGAGCATTTTGAATCTTTTATGGTTGGTTTACATACACGGTTCCGTACACACTCTTATCGCTTTGTTTTATTAGGAGAATTCAGAAGTGATGTTTTCGGTGATACTCCTTTCGGAGGAGAGGCACCTCAGGGAATGGAGCGTTATGCAGATAATACGATTAGTGAGGATAGTCCGGGAGTCAGCAATTTCGGGGACTTTTATACAGGGATCAACCAATTAAATTTGATGATCTACAAGACGCAAAATACTCAAATGCTGAATGATGATGTTAAAAATAAGTATTTAGGTCAGTCTTACGGTATACGGGCATATTATTATTTCCATTTGCTAAGATCATGGGGAAAAACCGTGATTATGACAGATCCGACTTTTGGTTCGGATCTTGACTTAGGTAATTTGCCTAAGCCCGCTTCCAGCGAGGAAGATGTGATGAATCTGATCCTATCGGATATAGATAAATCATTGGCATCATTTGGGGGCAATAATGCTATTGCGAATAAGAATAACTGGTCTAAAGCTGCGACTCTAATGCTTAAAGCAGAGGTGATGTTGTGGAAAGCAAAACGAATGAACGGTGGTGTAAACGATGCTAATGTAGCGAAATCCGCATTGACAGAGTTAACTACAAACGCATCATTGTCGTTGGTTCCTGACTTTAAACAGATATTTGCTTATAATAATAAGAGAAATTCAGAAATAATTTTTGCTTTTAAATCGGAGCAAGATGAATTCAGCTTGTGGGATGGAGCATTCTCGGGCAGTTTCTTGCCGCAGAATGCATATTTGTCTACTTATTATGACGAAAATGGTAATAAGTGGGATACTAAAAATGAAAATATGTTTGGTTTAATGCGTATGCAAGTTCAGCAGAAACATTATGAATCCACATTCCCAGAAGGCGATAAGCGTAAACAGGCAACATTGAAAGGCGTTTTTAATGCTGATGGAACGTATGCAGGCTGTTTCCCATATAAATTCCAGGGAACTAATCTGGCAGGGAAAACCGAAAGAGCCATGTTGGACGATTGTCCGGTTTACAGATATGCAGATGCCTTGTTGTTGATGGCTGAAGCGAAGGCTTTTATCGGAGAAAGTGCAGCGGATGAAATTAATCAAATCCGTAGAAGAGCATTCGGCGCAGAGTATTTTGATGCAAATGCTGCGACATTAGCTTATCCGAATCAACCTCAGGATAAGGATGTGAATGAAGCGATATTAAAAGAAAGGCTGTGCGAGTTCTTTTTTGAAGGAAAACGCTGGTATGATTTGAGAAGATTCGGGAATGAATATGTTTTCAAATATACAACTGCAGATAAGGCCGATGCAAGAAAACTCCTTTGGCCAATAGATAAAGGAACGCTGACTAAAAATACAGCATTAACTCAAACTCCGGGATATGAAATAGCCGGAAGTAAATAGATAGAATTTGGTATATGGAACAGGCGAAAATCTGAAAATGGTTTTTGCCTGTTCTTTTTTATTTGTGGCTTTTACAGAAAAAATTCAGAATCTATTCGTTTATTTGTTCGTTATTATGGTTGTAACCCTGTCGTTGCATAATGACAGCTTAAAGCTTAAACCTGAGAAAAAATGAAAATATTGATCATCGAGGACGAACCTGAATTGAGAGAGATTTTGATTCGTTCACTGGAAAAAGAAAGATATGTAGTAGAAGCAGCTTCTTGTCTGGAAGATGCATTGGAGAAAGTGCGGGAATATACGTATGATTGTATTTTGCTTGATATAATGCTGCCTGACGGTAATGGTTTGTCTCTGCTGAGAGA
>JBOFKE010000323.1:0-9596 GCA_051657185.1 Bacteroidales bacterium
TAATGTGCCGATTCCCATAAATACAAAACAAGCTATAAGTCCGTTACTGAACGTAAGTGTATAGACAGGTTGAAGGAAGTTTATCTGCATAGAATTCATTAAAGCATCGGTATCCGATAACATCGGATCGAGGAACAGGTTTCCCAAACCACCCTCAGGCATAAACAGAGTTCCGGCATTAATAGCAATCATGCCTAATCCCATTGGTATCATAACCATTGGCTCCAGAACACCTTTCCATCCCAGATAGACAAGCAATCCCCCTAGTGCAATTAATGCAAGGCGTGTAACAGCCAACACCCATCCACCCTCAACCATTGTCCCAAATCCTTGAAACAAAGTAAAAAAATCAATACTTTCCATAGCTTAAACTGGTTATTTTTCTTTTGAAATTTTATAATCCGGAGCATCCTCTTCATGTTCGTAGGAGGGTGTTTGTTCAGGTGTTTTCGGTGAGTAATAATAGTCAAGTACGGTATAACGGGAGTCTCCTTTACTCACTCCATGATAGTATTCTTGAATATATTGAGGATCGCCTGATTCTATTTTACGTAATAGTTGCTTGATTCGTCTGATTCTGATTTTTTTTAGTTGATGTGCTCGTTTTATTTCGTCTTTGTTTAATTCCAGATATTCTTGTTTATCTGCTGCCAATGCTGTGAGTTTAATGACGCCGGCGACTAAAAAACCTATTAAAAAGGTAAAAAGCATCATTAGAAAAGTTGCTAAATAAAGATTGATCATAATCGTGTAAATATTAAATAAGGTAACAATCAGAAACAATACATATACTAAACTATTGAGACCGTGAAAAGTTCTTTGTTATTACCTATTTTTTGCATAAAAAAAGAGGGTGCCATAAGCACCCTCTCTGAACGTATCCGAAATCTTTTCGAATCGTTTATCGAAACCTTGAATCTTTAATTATTCCACGATTACTACGCGGTTCCAAGCTTCTTTGCTAAATGGTTGTTGGTTAGAACCATCCCAAGATACTTTTAGTTGATTTGCGTTCACACCAAATTGCTCAGTTAAGATTTTAGCAACAGCGTTAGCACGTTTTTCAGACAACATCATGTTATAATCAGCTGTACCTGTTTCTTTATCTGCATAACCTACTACAGTATAAGTTTTGCCAGGGTTAGCATTAATAACTTTAGCAGCGTTCGCCAAGTTCAACATTTGGTCAGGACGAACTTTTGATTGATTGATTACGAACAATACAGTTGTGAAAGGAAGATCCATATCTTTAACAACCTCTTTAATTTGAGGACCTTTAGCTTTTTCTGCAGCTAATGCAGCAGCTAATTGGCTGTTTTGTTGTTCGCAAGCAGCTAGTTGACCTCTTAATTGGTTTACTTGATCGTTCATAAGAGCTAAAGCAACCGGGCACATAGCATCATAAGGTTGGAAGTCTCTTTGTTTAAATTTGTAAGTAACACCTAGAGTAGCACCTAAGATACCATCAGCCGTTTTACCATAAGCAACACCATTAAGCTTATCAGCAGCTAATGTACCTTGAAGTTCAAGATTAATATCGACTGCATCAGATACTCTGAATCTATTAATGATACCAAAGTTTCCTGCAATATTATATAAACCTCTTGGCCAGTCTAAGTTTTTCTTACCAGAGTAAGTATAACCAATACCAAAGTAAGGAATTACACTATACACACGATATGGATCATAAGTTCCAAAGATAGACATTAAGTCAAACATGAAATCACCATGTAGGTTATAGTAGTTCCATTTTTGTTTAACAAGACTATTGTCATAATTTCCATCCTGGTAAGGTACTCCTCCCCAGCAAGCACTTTTTAGTTGCCATCCATTGATTTTTAAACGGAATCCCCAACCCGGAGCTACCCATTTCCCAACTTCAAAAGAAACTTCTGGTGTAATACGATCTTTAAAATTCATTGAAGTTGACATTTCTCCAAAGAAAACCTGAGCACCACCACCGATTCCGATATACATGTTATCAAAGAATCCATTTGTTACATAGCGAGGTTTTTCTTTTACAATCAAAACATCCTCTTCAACAACTTCTGTTTGAGCAGAAGCTTGAGAACTTATTCCGAATAAAAGCCCTGCAGCTAATACTCCTGTAAACAACTTTTTCATAATCTGTTTAATGTTTAGGTTAAATATAATATGTATTTATTTCCTTTCTGTTTGATTGACTCAAATCATCAGCTTGATAAGAATCGAGATAATAACAACAGAATCTAATAAATTGTTTTTTCCTCCAAAAAAAATATTGCTATGAATCTATTTGTTATCAACTGTACAATAATAACACCTGCATTATTTTAAATGTTCATTAGCGATCAATATTAACATTTACGGTTGCATTACACTCTGTTCAAGCCCTTTCTTAATGATATATAGCGGATATTTAAAGAATTAATCTTATCTTCGTTCCCGAACAGAACAAAGAACTAATACTAATAATTAAAAATCTATTATGTCAAAAATCACTTTTTCTAAAGCATTTTGGGTCGCAAATAGCGTTGAATTGCTTGAGCGTATGGCTTATTATGCTGTTTTTATTGTTATAACGCTTTATTTATCAGATGTGTTGGGGTTCTCTGACATTGAGGCTGGTATTATATCCGGGTTATTTTCGGGTATTCTTTATTTTCTTCCAACTTTTAGTGGTGCAATAGCAGATAAAATAGGATTTCGTAAATCGATGCTTTTAGCATTTGCTCTTTTAACGATCGGTTATGCCGGTTTGGGGATTCTCCCGACTTTATGTGAAAATGCAGGTTTGGTTTCTTATGCTAAGGATACTACATTCACAGGGCTTCGTGAGAGCTGGTTGAAATGGAATATCGTGCCTGTATTGGTTGTTATTATGATCGGCGGATCGTTTATTAAATCTGTAATTTCCGGTACAGTAGCCAAGGAAACGACTCCTGATACCCGTGCAAAAGGATTTTCTTTATTTTATATGATGGTAAATATCGGAGCCTTTACTGGTAAAATGGTTGTTGATCCTCTACGTAAATCAATGGGTAGTGAAGGTCTGGTTGTATTGAATTATTTCTCTGCAACAATGACTCTTTTGGCTTTCATTGCAATCTATTTCATGTATAAGTCAAGCGAACATCAAGGCGAAGGTAAAACATTGAAACAAACACTTCAGGGCTTGGCTGGCGTATGCACAAATTACAAATTACTAATGTTGACATTAATTGTCAGTGGATTCTGGTTAGTTCAGGGACAATTATATGCAACAATGCCTAAATATGTATTACGTATGGCAGGTGAAGGAGCTTCTCCTGCATGGTATGCGAATGTGAATCCGTTTGTAGTTGTATTGACTGTGAATTTTGTTACCCGACTAATGGCGAAGAAAACAGCTTTGTCATCGATTACGGTAGGTATGTTTATTATCCCAATATCAGCATTGTTAATGGCTATGGGTAACATGTTCCCATCAGATCAGGAAATATTGGGTATGCATCCGATAGCGTTCTTTATGGTTGTAGGTATTGTTTTCCAGGCCTTGTCTGAAACATTTATTTCTCCGCGTTTCTTGGAATATTTCTCTTTGCAGGCACCGAAAGGAGAAGAAGGTATGTATTTAGGGTTCTCTCACCTGCACTCATTCTTTTCATATATTTTCGGATTTGCAATTTCGGGGGTATTATTAAGTAAATATTGTCCGGATCCTACCTTGTTCGCTACTCATGACGAATGGGTTGCAGCATCCGCAAACGCTCATTATATCTGGTTTGTTTTTGCAGGTATTGCGATGATTGCAGCATTTGCATTAGTAATATTCGGTAAAGTAACTTCTAAGGAAGACTAAATATAGATAATATACAAAAGAGAGGCTGTCTGAAGTTTTCAGGCAGCCTCTCTTTTGTTCTGAAATTACAAATAACTATGCATGGGGTCATTGGCTTTAATTAGTAGCGTTTTTAGTTTAGCACGTAGCCTTTTTTCGGTTTTCGGATCTTTCCCGAATATATTGTTTAATTGCATGGGATCTTTCATGCGGTCAAAAAGAAGTCCTCCGGTAATTTCTGTGCCATTGAAATTTAATTCATACGTATATCTCGAATCTCTCAACCCTTTACTTGTGATTAATGGATCTTTACCATTGTCATTGTTATATCTGAAATAGGGTTGTCCTATAACATTTCCTTTACCGCTTACAACCGCCTGTTTAAGATTATTGCTTTCTACCGTTTCGGGAATAAACGCTTCTAAATCCATTAACGAAAGAATAGTCGGCATGAAATCTGAAAGAGAAATCAACGTTTTATGGTCAATTCTAGGTTTAATCTTATTGGGATATGTAATGATGAATGGAATACACATTGATTCATCATATATATTATTTTTTGTAACCTGATTATGCATACCCAGGCAATCTCCATGATCTGATGTAAATACGAATATTGTATTGTCAAAGAGATTTTCTTGTTTAAGATAGGATACCAACCTGCCAACCTCGTTGTCGACACCGCTCATACACGCATAGTAGTCAGCGATATGTTGCTTGTAGTTCTTTCCCATTGGAGTGTCCGGATCCGGAACTCTGGGATTAGAACGCATCAGTGAATCTGTATTGAGAGTTTTATATAAAGATTTGTATTTTTCCGGCACTGCATCATAAGGCGTATGAGGCGGATTCATCGAAACAACCAGAGCGAACGGAGTATTCTTATCCTTATTGGCAATAAAATCAATAGCTTGTCTGACCTCATATTCCGGTCCCCATTGATTCACATAAATAAACTCCTCTCGGTTACTTTCTGTATGCCAGTACATAGGTCTTAAATGGCTGTCATAAGTTCCGTATGAAACCCAATGATCAAATCCATGTCTGCGCTCAGGCGGACACCATTCGTTCCATGCAATTTTTCCTTTGTTGTTATAGCAATCTACATAAGGCTTTCGGGGCGAATCCAGATGCCATTTACCAAAATAAGCATTTGTATAACCTTTTGATTTAAGAATATCGGACCAGCAGATTGCATCTTCTTTTAATTCAATTCCTGCCGGTGCAGAATTCGAGTTGCAATTGCCCGTTACGCCATTTGAATTAGGATACTGTCCGGTCATAAAACTAGCTCTTGCAGGAGATGAAACAGGATAATTACTAACCGCTTGTGTTAATGTTACCCCTTGTTTTGCCAATTCATCGATATGCGGCGTAAGTACAGGTTCTTTACCAAGAAACCCTAAAGCACTGCCTCGCCACTGATCTGCCATTACAACAACCAGATTCGGTTTAGAATTATTACTCTGTGGATGACTTGTATTTGCCATCAGAGGTATGAAAGGCGAAAATGAAGCTAAAAGGATTGGGGTTTTCATGTTTTGGTTTTATTATTTGTTTTTCATGGAGCGAATGTAGCGAAAATTAATTATTCAGGCATGTTTATTAGGTAATTAAACACCGGACAGATAGAGCTAAAAAAAGCGTCTGTCCGGAATAAACTCAGACAGACGCTTTTGTTTTATATATCGTGGTTTCGACGTAGATATTTATAAATAGGAATAAATACGATTATGCCCGATGCGACCAATGCAAACACAACCTGAAAGTTAATTTCTCCATGGCCTTTTATCATGAGAAAGGCAAGGAGAAACCAGAGTAGAATAATGCAGGTTATTCGAAAAGGATTAAGCTTTCGCATATCTTTTCTTATTTGCAGTTATTCGGATCAATGGAGCAAGAAGCATCCAATGTAGCAATCACAGCCAGATTGACAATATCACGAACCGAACTTTCAATATCTGTAAAGTGGATTGGTTTATTTAATCCCATTTGGATTGGGCCAATAATTTCGGCTTCACCTAACGATGCTAACATGTGCGTGGCAATATTTGCAGAACTAAGGTTCGGGAAGATCAACGTGTTCACATCCTGTCCGTTTAATTTACTGAACGGGAATGTCGCTTCTCTTAATTCGCGATTGATTGCAAAATTCACCTGCATTTCTCCATCAATAACCATATCCGGATAATTTTGGTGCAAATAATTTACAGCTGTTTTTACAGATGCAGGGCTACCTACTTTATCCGCACCGAAATTTGAATAAGACAACATAGCCATCACCGGTTTATGTGCAAAGAACTCAACGGTACGTTCTGACAGACGCGCAATATCAATTAAGGTATCTGTCGAAGGATGTCTGTTAATAAGCGTATCTGCAACAAAGAAAGTACCTTTCTTGGAGTTGATAATACTCATTGCACCAAAATGGTTAAACCCTTCCTGAATACCGATGATATCTTTCGCCATCTCGATTGTTTCGGCATATCTCGTATAAGTTCCTGTAATGAATGCATCTGCATCTCCCGTTTCAACCATCATCATACCGAAGTAATTGCGGTCATTCATTTTTTCCGCAGCTTCGATATAAGTTAAACCGTCACGCTGTTTCTTTTCTACAAGAATGCGAGCATATTTTTGTCTGCGCACAACTTCGCGATCATGTCTCAGATTGACAATTTCAATTCCTGCCAAGTCAACACCGTATTCATTGGCTAGTTTCTCAATACGCTCTTCATTGCCTAAAAGAATAGGATAACAGATTCCTTCGCTATAAGCTTCAGCAGCAGCTTTCAGCATATTAATGTGGTTAGCTTCCGCAAAAACGACACGTTTCGGTGCTTTTTTAGCTTTTTCCGCCAATAAACGAGTCATTTTATTGTCTTTACCCATTAATTCACGTAAATGTTCCGCATATTGTGCCCAATCTGTAATCGGATTACGTGCAACACCTGATTCGATAGCAGCTTTGGCTACCGCAGGAGCTATAATTCCCAATAATCGTGGATCCAAAGGTTTCGGGATGATGTACTCACGTCCGAATGAAAGATTATCGACATTGTAAGCATCATTTACAACATCCGGAACCGGTTTGCGTGCTAGTTCAGCTACTGCTTTTACTGCAGCAAGTTTCATTTCTTCGTTGATACATGTAGCGCCGCAATCAAGTGCTCCACGGAAGATATACGGGAATCCTAATACGTTATTGATTTGATTTGGATAATCCGAACGACCTGTGGCGAAAATAATATCCGGTCTTGAAGCCATTGCATTCGCATAAGATATTTCCGGATTAGGGTTGGCACATGCAAAAACAATCGGATTGTCAGCCATTGAGCGAACCATCTCCTGAGTTAATACATCTGCTACAGATAATCCCAGAAACATATCAGCTCCGACAAGGGCATCAGCAAGAGTTTTGATATCTGTTCGGGTTGTTGCAAAATATTTTTTCGATTCATTAAGATCCGTACGAGCTGTTGAAATCACCCCTTTGCTGTCCACCATTACGATGTTTTCTTTGCGGGCACCAAGCATCATATATAGCTTTGTACAAGAGCTGGCAGAAGCGCCGGCACCATTTACAACTATTTTTAATGTTTCGATAGGTTTACCTGTCAGTTCAGAAGCATTCAGAAGTCCGGCTGCTGTTACGATTGCCGTACCATGCTGATCATCGTGCATAACAGGAATATCAAGTTCTTCTTTCAGTCTTCTTTCAATTTCGAAACATTCAGGAGCTTTGATATCTTCCAGGTTGATGCCTCCAAAGGTCGGTGCAATAGCTTTTACAGCTTCGATAAATTTTTCAGGATCTTTCTCATTGACTTCAATATCAAAAACGTCAATGCCAGCAAATATTTTAAATAAAAGACCTTTTCCTTCCATAACCGGTTTACCGGCTAAAGCTCCGATATCTCCTAATCCAAGAACGGCAGTACCATTCGAGATAACAGCAACCAGATTTCCTTTTGCCGTGTACTTATATGCAAGATCCGGATTTTTCTCAATTTCTAAACATGGTTCTGCTACCCCCGGGGAATATGCTAAAGATAAATCTGTTTGTGTGCTATAGGGTTTTGTTGGTACTACTTCAATTTTTCCCGGTTTCCCTTCTGAGTGATAACGCAAAGCTGCGTCTTTAGTTACTTTTGCCATTGTTAAACGTTTTCATGTGATTGCATTTGTCAGAAGAAACTGTGCAATACGTGTTGCTCAATAAAATAAAATACGGCGATGTTCTCTTCTGAAAGAATCATCGCCGTAAATATAGAAAATCTCTGAAAATGAGATTTTGATTAATATAGTTTAACTACAAATTGTTACTGTAATTTGGATAATACTCACTTTTATCCAAATAATTCCCGAAAAGCTTCTTCTACTTTTCGAACACCGATTACTTCTATTTTTGTCTTCTTCAGGTCAAGTCCTTTCAGATTATCCTGAGGAAGGATGATTTTCTGCATTCCGAGTTTCTGAGCCTCCATGATGCGTTGCTCAACCCTGTTTACAGGTCTTACTTCACCCGATAAACCAATTTCACCGGCCATACAAATATTCTTTTCGATAGCTATGTCTAAATTGGAAGATAAGATCGAGCTGATGATCGATAAATCAATGGCAGGGTCATTCACTTTGAGTCCGCCTGCAATATTCAAAAATACATCTTTCTGACCAAGTTTAAATCCTACACGCTTCTCCAGAACGGCTAAAAGCATATTCATACGTCGGATATCAAAGCCCGTCGCGGAGCGTTGAGGAGTTCCGTAAACGGCTGTACTTACCAATGCCTGCGTTTCTATCAGGAAAGGTCTGACACCTTCAATGGCACAAGCTATCGAAACACCGCTTAAAGCATCTGAGTTTAATGAAAGTAACATTTCGGACGGATTGCTCACTTCACGTAAGCCGTCCTGGCGCATTTCATAAATACCTAATTCGGCTGTATTCCCAAAACGATTTTTGGTAGAGCGTAATATACGGTACATATAATGCTGATCTCCTTCAAACTGAAGAACCGTGTCAACGATATGCTCCAGAACCTTTGGCCCTGCGATGGTTCCTTCCTTATTAATATGTCCGATAATGAAAACCGGAACATTATTCTCTTTGGCAAACTTTAGAATAGAAGCGGCACATTCACGAACCTGAGATACACTTCCCGGTGACGAATCGATATGTTCCGTCGCGATCGTTTGAATGGAGTCTATGATCAGAAGTTGAGGCTCTACATTTTTGATATGCGTCATAATCTCTTCTAAGGAAGTTTCGCAAACAATGTAGCAATCCGAATGTGTATGGGAAATACGGTCTGCACGCAGTTTGATTTGACGGGCACTCTCTTCGCCGGAGGCATAAAGAATCTTGATTCCTGTCAGTTTCAGAATCGTTTGAAGGATAAGCGTTGATTTCCCGATTCCCGGTTCGCCACCTAAAAGAATCACAGAACCTTTGACCAACCCTCCGCCTAAAACGCGGTTTAATTCATCATCTCTCATATCCAGACGAATCTCTTCGTTGACAGCAATCTCTTGGATCGGCTGAGGTTTTGTCCGCATTTTCTCAACAGAAAGCAGCGGTGAGTTCTTGGAAGGTTTAGCAGAAACAATTTCTTCGTTGAAACTGTTCCAGCTGCCGCAAGACGGACATTTACCGACCCATTTGGGTGAGTCTTGTCCGCAATGATTACATACGTATATTGTTTTTGTTGTTTTAGCCATGTTGCGTTTTAGTAATTTGCATTTTTCAATAAGTTGTAATCTTATTTGAAATGCATTATTTAGTTCAAAGATAAAAA
>JBOFKE010000324.1:0-2592 GCA_051657185.1 Bacteroidales bacterium
ACAAGGAGATTTGGATGTTATATCCGTTGAGCCCATTGGGGATGGAGATCTCAGAGATGATATTAAATCCATTAAATATGTGCAACTTGAAACTACCGATGAAAGTGTTTTTGGGGAAGTAACGCATATGCTGGTTCATGATGATAAGATTGTTATAAAAGATAACTTATCAAAGATCTATCTATTTAATAAGCATACCGGTCGGTTTATCCATTTAATAGGTAGTATTGGAGGAGGAGCGGAAGAATATGCGAATGCGGGGAGTATAGCTTTGAATCCTTCAAAAAACGGGATTACATTATGGGATAGTAAATTAGGGAAGCTTATTTCGTATGATTGGGATAATAATCTGCTTTCTAGTATAAACCTTGAAGTGCTTAATGAGGCTTGTCCTGAAGATGTTTATCTGTTGGATGAGAATACTGCAATCTTTAGCACGGGTATTGCAGGAAAAGGAGCATACAGCGATCCTTTATATGATCCGTTTATTTATTTGGTTGTAGATATTAAGAATGATAGAGTTCTGGATACATTCTTATCTAAAAAGCCGTTTACAGGGATGACGAGCACCTTTTCGCCTTATTTGAGAAAACCGGGAAATATTCATGGCAATCAGTTTATGACAATCAAAGTTGCAAATGATACTTTGTTTAACTGGACACAAGAGGAGGGATTTAAACCTTCATGTAAAATAGGTCTTCCGGACTCTTATAAGTTTGCTTCGCTGGATCTGATCAACGAGCAATCCGGTTTCCCTGAATTAGGATCAATATTAGTTAGAGAATCAGGGTATTTTAGTGGGTTTAATACACATTTTCAGACCGATAACTATATCTATCTTTCTTGTTGTGCTTTTAAGGATGGTGCAGTTCTGTTGAATAAAAATAATCTGACCGGAAATATACTTCCCTGGGGATGGAATAATGATGAGTCCGTAGATGCGAATTGTGAACGAATTTTCCGGGGAAAAGGAATGTTTAAGATTTATGCGGCTACTGATAATGAGTTTATAGGAGTTTTTGATGATTATTCAACGGCTGAAACTATGATTAAAGATAAAAAGGATATTCAGATACCCGAAGACTTAAAAGAGATTTTAGAAAACGCTACAGAGGACTCCAATCCTTGTATCGTGATCTATGAAGTTTGATAAAATTAGATATTCGGATTACTTTAGGAGAACCTTTTTGATATGTGTTGGAGTAGTTATGATAAATACTAATGTTAATTAAGTCTAATCACTTGCTGATTTGTGTAATTTTTCATTTAATTTGTAACTTATTGATATATGAACACATAAACTAATTAAGTCGAACTAAATTATGAGAAAACTGAAAAATTCTTTGATGCTACTGCTTATGTTGCTGATTGTCACTCCGGCAGCGATGGCGAAAGTAATTAAAACTCCCACACCAAAACGTCCAAAAGGACAAACAGACGTAGTAGGCTTACGTTGCGATCCAATTCCAACTGTTCGTGTAGCGGTTATCGGTTTAGGAATGCGTGGACCGGGTGCGGTTCATCGTTTGACACAGATCGATGGTGTAGAGGTAGTTGCACTTTGTGACGTTGTTGAAGAGAACGTAAAAAGAGTAAATGAAAGATTGGAAAAAGCCGGTCTTCCAAAAGCCAAAGAATTTTACGGAAATACAGATATTTGGAAAGAAGTAACTAAACTTCCGAATGTAGATTTAGTATATGTAGCGACAGACTGGAAAAGCCATGCGAAAATTGGTGTTCAAGCAATGAAAGATGGCAAACACGTTGCTATCGAGGTGCCGGCAGCAATGACTATGCAAGAAATCTGGGATTTGATCAATACTTCAGAAAAAACACGTAAGCATTGTATGCAATTAGAAAACTGTGTATATGACTTCTTCGAATTAACTTCTTTGAATATGGCTCAACAAGGCTTGTTCGGTGAGTTGATTCATGCCGAAGGTGCTTATATTCACGGATTACAACCTTTCTGGGGTGCATACTGGAATAACTGGCGTATGGATTACAACCAAAATCACCGTGGGGATGTTTATGCGACACACGGTATGGGTCCTGCTTGCCAGGCTTTGAATATTCACCGTGGTGATAAAATGAACTTCCTTGTATCTATGGATACTAAGCCATTGCAAAACCCTGCTTATATTAAAGAGAAAACAGGTGTTGCGCCTAAAAACTTCCGTAACGGTGATCATACAATGACTATGATCCGTACAGAAAACGGTAAAACAATTCATATCCAGCATGACGTAACTTCTCCAAGACCTTATAATCGTATGTATCAATTGAGCGGTACGAAAGGTTTTGCCAATAAATATCCTACAGAAGGTTATGCTTTGGATTCAAAAGAGATTGGTTCTGATGTAGCTGCAAATCACGAAGATTTGAACGCTCACAGCTTTGTACCTGCTGATGTGAAAAAAGCATTGATGGAAAAATACAAACACCCGATCGTAAAAGATATCGAAGAGAAAGCGAAACGTGTAGGTGGTCACGGTGGTATGGACTTTATCATGGATTACCGTTTGATCTACTGTTTGCAAAATGGTCTTCCTTTAGATATGGATGTTTATGACCTTGCAGAATGGTGTTGTT
>JBOFKE010000325.1:0-6701 GCA_051657185.1 Bacteroidales bacterium
TTTTAGAATATAAGACGAAAGCGTATATGCACTTTCCTTTGAGCTATCTTTATGAAAAACTTTCAGTATGCTCAAGTGATCTTGAGATTTTAATTTCTGATATGAATAAATGTAGTACTCTCATTGAAGATAAAAAGAAAGAACTTGTTTATTTGAATGATGAAATTGAAAGAATAAACGCTCTTTTTTATATATCAGACAAGTACGAGGCTTTTATGAATATAAATAACTCAATAGGCATATTAAACGCTGAAATATCAGTACTTATAGATGTTATAGAAAAACTAAAAACAAAAGAATAGTTATGAAAAAGATTTATTTTAATGACAAGTATGATGAAACTGTTTCGGTTGTAAATGGTTGGATAACAAGTAAGATAGAAGTATTAAAACAACCTGTTAGGATCTCTGTTTTTTATGATACAAGGTTTGAAACTATGCACGGATATAGATTTAATCCTAAATATAAGATTGGAGATATAGTTGCTGTTGGTCGAAGTTATGAAGATGAGATTTCTGTTGAAAAATGTGATTGCTCTTCTTTTTCATCAACAATTAATGGTGTTGAAGTTTGGTTTTCTTGGACTGATCCAGCATATAAAAATAAGATGTTTGCAAAAGCAGAATATATGCAT
The DNA here is from genome assembly GCA_051657185.1 of Bacteroidales bacterium. Taxonomy (GTDB): domain Bacteria; phylum Bacteroidota; class Bacteroidia; order Bacteroidales; family UBA7332; genus UBA7332. The sequence goes on from JBOFKE010000325.1 coordinate 635, forward strand.
TGGAAAGTACAAATAACAAAAATTGGCGTATGTAGGGTTCAAAACCTATCGGATGATGATATTTCGAGAATAGGAATACTGCAAGATTGTTTTGACATGAGTGATTCATACGGAAGTTATTTTGTCCCTAATTTAGAATCAGGATGCTTAGATAAAAGATTGTTGTTTGAAAAGATGATACGTGATAAATTTGGAGATAAAACTTGGGATGATGATCTATATATTATGATATACGATTTTGAATTAATAAACAAATAAAATGAAAAATTACAAACGAACAAAAGTTATTACAAGTATTGATAGAGTATTTCAACTTAGATCCGAAAACAAGAGTATAGGATGGAGAGATCAATATGTTAGGTCAGCGGCTTTCTTTGTTAATTGGAGCGCACAAATGCTTTTTATTCAAATTAAATATGGAAGTCTATACGAAGTAGAAAAGATAGTTGAATACAAAACAAATAACAATGAGTAACAGACCAAATAAATTCAAGCCAATAAACAACATTGATCCTATTAGATCATGTTATTATGAATGGGTGAAAATGCTTGAGATTTTCGGAGTTAAGGATATTCCTACGTTTGAAGAGTACAAGCAGATCAGGGTTAATAATATACAACAAATGAATGATAAACTTTGCATGGTATTATACAAGGACTTAATAAACAGAAAGCAATGAAAGATTTAGGCATAGCAATTTCTAATCACGGCATTTTCTTTATAGGATTTGGCAAGTGTAGGCACTTCTGTTACGACAAAAGGCATGATGTGTACAGAATAATAAATCACGACAATATGTACGGATCTACATACTGGTTTATTCTTAACACGAAGTATAGAATTGGATTTTTTAATACGTATATTAAATAAATAGAATATGAAACGAACAAAAAGATTAAAATTTGTACTCAATGGTACTAATGAACCACGAGTAACAGTTACAAAGTTTTGGAATCAAAAAAGCCAAATGTATGAATCTATGATTGTTTATATAAAATGACGAATGTATGAAAAATAAATTAGTAAAAACAATGTGGAGAATAGCAGCTTTTGTATGGTCTATAACATTTGCTTTATTGGCAGGATATATATATTTCAATTTAGAAAAAAGCTGTCTTGTTTTTTATGGTATATCAATGTGTATATATGCTATGATGTTTCTTTTATCATATTCTATTTACGGAGTATTTCCTAAACTATCAAAATAGCATGAAAAGATGTATATCCATTATTATTGATAGAATAATATGCTTTTTTACTTTGCTATTTGCGATATTTTCTATTATTCTTATACCAATAGGCTTTTGTATTAAGATAGTAGGAAAGTTTATAGCATTGCAATATCTTACATATAGATTTGAAGACAAGTATGACTTAAAGGAGATGTATGAAAATGCTTTCGATTCTATTAGGCATAGATCGGTTTCTTTTAGAATAAAGGTTAGGGATTTAATAATTAAACAATGAGCTATGGGGGTAATAACAATTGAACAATTTGAATCATACCTAGATGGCGCAATAGCTCCTCTTATAAAGGATCGTGTTTTCGATAGCAATATTTCGGAAGACAGAAGAGGAGTTGAGCTAAGATGCGAGAATAATATTTTTATAAACTTCATTCTTAATGATGACGAATCATTCAGTTGGTATGTTTCTTCTTTCGGAAAGGAATTTGACGATATTGATGATTCAGACGAGCGTTTATCTGTGGAAATTGAATCTACATACATAGGCGAAAATGTAAATATGGGAACTTTAATTTCATTTGATGAAGTAGATCAAAAGCCTTTATTCGAAAGAGTTTCTGATTACGCAAATAGTATAAGGAAGTGTATTAAATGCAGAAAATGGTATGACAAGCATGGGTATATTAATATATATAACTATTCGAGTGAAATAGATAAGATCAGAAGTAAATTTTATAACATAGAAAGGAGGTAGATATGGGAAGTGATGTATAGAATTTGATTAATTCTATTTTCTTTATTTTAATGATTACGAGTAGAGGGTGTGTCTTAACTGATACACCCTTTATTTATTCCGTAATATGGCACTTTTATATCGTTTCTATTTATTTGTGAGTAATTTGTCAGGATTATGTTGACAGTATCTTAAAAACATCCATATAGTAGAAATAAGGCTAAAATGTTAAAAGTGATAGGTTGGGTGAAAATAATTGCTATTTTATTTGCGTAATGACAAAATACACTTTATATTTGCATCATAATCATTAAACATGAAACAAATGAATATATTTCAAGACGAAATAGAGAAAGAAGCAATAGAAAGAATACAAAAATTTGAAGCTATTGCAAAAAAAATGGGGCTAGAAGTATGCGTAGGATTTTCTGGTGGAAAGGATAGCCAAGTTACTTATGATTTATGTATAAGATCAGGAATAAATTTTAAAGCTTATTTTAACCATTCTTTTGAGAGCGGAGTTACTATGAAATTTATTAAAGATTTCTATCCAAAAGTAATTTGGAGAAGAGATCATAAGTTTGGTTTTTTAGAAAATATCAAAAAGAATTATAAGGGTATTCTTCCTACCGTAACTATGGCGTATTGCTGTCAAGATTATAAGCATAATCCTAAATATGTAGACGACTGTAGTATAACAGGAGTTAGAAAGGCAGAAAGCCAAAGAAGGAAAAAAAGAACTGCTTTTGAGGCTAAAAATAAAACAATGCTTAAAAAAAACAAAACATTAGTTGATTCTTATTTTCAAGAAAATTGCCAATCGGTAGGTGCAGCTAGTCTAATCCAACTTAAACCTATCATAGATTGGAGCGACTCTGACGTTTGGGATTATATAAAAAGGCACAATATTCCAATAAATCCGGAGTATAGCAATAAGAGAAGAGTTGGATGTATTGTATGTCCTAAAGCTAATCTAACTAGCAATTATGTAACACTTAAAGACAATCCTAAAATAATAGATGCATTTATAAAAGCTATTGACGCAGGAGGATCTAATGATTGGATTATACAAAGCGAATCAAAGGATTGTAGTAAAGATAAAACCTATTATATTTGTAGATGGCTAAATCATTCATTTATGCCTTTTTCAAAGAAACAAGAATTACTATATCAAGAAATTATTGATAATTACAACAAATATAAACAATTAAACAACAAATAATTATGATCGAGAAGTATTTAGAAAGATTGATGCAAAGATCATCTTACGCAAAGTTTAAAGACGTATCAGTTGAAACTGTTAGAGTTTGGATAAGAACGGGAAAAATTAAACCCGTTCTTATAGATGGAAAAGATTTTATCGAATTGAACGATGAGGAGTTTGAAAAACTGAAAAATAAAAAATAACCATTGATCAAAAATAGCACAATTGTTAAAAATCAGCTTTTGTGCTATTTTATTTGCAAAATAGTTACAGGTGTAAGATTTTATTGTTACATTTGTATCGGATTAAAATAATAATCATATGAATAACCTTGTTAAAATAAGTACGTACGCAAAACTAAAGGGTATATCAAGAATGCATTCTAATAGGCTTTTTGATACTGGTAGCGTAAATGGAGTTTTTATTGACGGAGTAAAATTTATTCGTATTTCAGACGAAGAAATTAAACAAATTAAAAATATAACAAAATGAAGATAAATTATAAGGAGGATTACAAATCTATACAGTGGCAAAAGAGAAGACTAGATATTCTTTCAAGAGCAGGATTTAAATGTGAGTTGTGTGGGTGTGATAACGAGCAATTACATGTTCATCATAAATATTATACTGAAGGCAATAGAATATGGGAGTATGATGATAGATGCTTAATTGCTCTTTGTGAAAGTTGTCATACTGAAGAGCACGAATGCGATAGATCTCTTTATCAGTTAATAAAGTATCTGAAAGAGGATTCAGCAAATGCTGGATTTACAACTTCTGATTTATTCAATTTCTTTCAAACTGTAAGAGATGATCTTGATTATTATACATGTGAAGGTGGAAATGGCGCGAATACAGGCAATGCAATTATTGGATATATTTTAAAAGAGTTTATTAAAATACATAACGATCATAAACAAAAATAAAATGGCTAAAGATACTTTTTGGTTTCCTCACGACTGCAATGCAGCAGATGACGATAAAACTATGATACTTATTGATCAGTTGGGCTTAGAAGGCTATGGAATATATTGGGTTTTAATTGAAAAATTGCGCGAAAGAGAGGACTTTAAAATGCCATTTAACACTATACCTATAATGGCTAGAAGATATGGCACAACGTCTGAAAAAATGAAAACTGTTGTTACTCAATTTGGATTATTTGAATATGATGAAGATGGCTTCTTTTTTTCGCAATCATTAGTAAATCGTATGCAAAAATGGATAGATAAAAAAGAAAAACTATCTATTGCGGGTAAAATATCAGCTCAAAAAAGGCTAAAAAACTCAACAAATGCTCAACAAATGCTCAACAAATGCTCAACAAATGTTGAACAAATGCCTAACAAGTGTTTAACTATAATAGAAGATAACAGAATAGAATATGATATAACAGAAGATAATATAGAAGATAGCGAAAATAGATCAAATAAAGTTTATCTTCAATCCTCTGAAGGAGAAATTTATTTCCCAAATGCCAATAAAAAGAAAGATACTATCGTATCTAAAGAAAGTGATCTTGATGATTTAAATTCAAAAGCAGAAGAGCTGTATAAGATGTATCCGTCTAAATGCCCTAAGCGAAACACAAGTCTTGGTAAATCATCTAACGATAAAAAGAAACTTGTTAAATTGATGAAATGTAAAGATACTCCGTATGAAATGATTAAATTCACAATTCAAGCAGAGATTGACGAAAAGCACGGCAAACAATACATGAGTAACTTTTCAACTTTTCTTAATAACCTACCTGATTATGGTTATCAAGAAAGCAATGTTAAAGAGCAAGAAAAACAACCTGCAAAAAATGAAGTAGTTTTTAACGGTAAAGTGTACAGATAGCTATGAATGATAATATACAATTATACAAAGGTGATTGCTTGCAAGTAATGCAGGAGTTAATTGACAAAGGAATAAAGGTAGATATGGTGCTTACTGATCCACCTTACGGTACTACTAGGTGCAAATGGGACACAGTTATACCTACACAATACATGTGGAATAGACTTAATGCTATTACAAAAAGCAATACTGCAGTTTTATTATTTAGTCAATGTCCCTTTGATAAGATTTTAGGGGCTTCTAATATAGAAAAACTTAGATATGAATGGATATGGGAAAAATCACAAGCTACTGGACATCTAAATGCACAAAGAATGCCTATGAAGTCTCATGAGAATATATTAGTTTTTTATGATAATCTACCTATATATAATCCTCAAAAGACTGCAGGTCATGAAAGAAAAGTATCAACAGCTATACATAAAAGGAATACTTCTACTGGTGACATATACGGAAAGTGTGATTCTTTTAGAGATTATGATAGCACAGAGAGGTATCCAAGAAGTGTTTTAAAATACAGTACTGATAAACAAAAAAATAACCTACACCCAACACAGAAGCCAGTAGCCTTACTTGAATACTTAATCAAGACCTACACTAATGAGGGTAATATAGTATTAGATTTTACTATTGGATCAGGTAGCACAGGCGTAGCATGTGTAAATACAGGACGTAAGTTTATCGGGATCGAATTAGATGATAAGTATTTCGATATTGCACAGAATAGAATTAATGAAGCTGTAATTGAAAAGAAGCAAAAACTATTTTAAGCTATGAATGAACCAATGATCAGACAATGGTTTGATGTTTTCAAGAACAACAATCAATTAACCGAAATAAGGGTTATCGGATCAAGAAAAACCTTATCGGGATATTTCACGGATGTTGATACGATAATAAACGCCATACGAGAACACGAGGATGCAAATATTTACTTTACACTCAATGCTATCAATGATTCCTGTTACGACAGAGAACAAAAAGATAAATTGGTGTTTAAGCCTAAATCCACAACAAGCGACAATGACATTGTAGGCATTGATTGGATTATGGTTGATATAGATGTTGAAAAGCCTTCAGATACAAACAGTACGGATGAA